>JBBQYS010000172.1:0-5792 GCA_038208485.1 Chitinophagales bacterium | reverse complement strand
AGATGCTTTGGAAGTACACACAGATGCGACCACGGTTTTAGTGGTGGATGACAATGCCGACATGAGGGCTTACATAAGAAATCTTTTACAAAAGCAATATCGTGTTGTTACAGCTAACAATGGAATGGAAGCTTTACATCAAATAAAAAATCATTCGCCGCAGCTAATTTTAAGCGATATTATGATGCCTGTTATGGACGGCATTCAATTACTGAAAGCAGTAAAAGAAAATGTTCAAACACAACACATTCCAGTTGTTTTACTCTCTGCCCGTGCTGGTGAAGAATCAAAAATTGAAGGCTATGAAACCGGCGCAGATGATTACCTGGTAAAACCATTTTCAGCAAAAGAATTATTGGCAAGAGTGGCCTCGCAGTTGAATACCAGTAACACAAGAAAACAAATTCAACAACAATTACAGAATATAATTAAACAGGCTCCGGTGGCAATGTGTGTGTTGCGTGGCCCAACTTATATTGTAGAAGTTGCCAACGAAAGAGTGCTGGAGATCTGGGGCAAAACTTCGGAGCAAATGATGAACAAGCCCGTTTTTGAAGCCATGCCCGATGCTTCAGGGCAAGGATTTGAAGATCTGCTAAATAATGTTTATAAAACAGGCATACCATTTATTGCAAACGAACTGCCTGTTGACCTTATAAGGAAAGGAAAGCTTGAAAGGGCATTTTTGAACTTTGTTTATGAGCCGTTGTACGATGCCGACGGAAAAATATCAGGTATCGTAGCTGTTGCTACCGAAATAACAGAACAGATAATCGCCAGTAAACAAATTGAAGCAAGCGAAAAGCAGTTTCGCACATTTGCAAACAGCATTCAAAACCTGGCATGGATTGCCAATGGTGACGGATGGATTTATTGGTACAACCAGCAATGGTATGATTACACCGGTACCACCTTTGAAGAAATGCAAGGTTGGGGATGGGAAAAAGTGCATCACCCCGACCATATAAAAAATGTTAGTGAGTTTGCAAAAGAAGTATGGAAAAAAAGAGAGCCATTTGAGAATATTTTTCCACTTCGCAGGCACGATGGGGAATATCGATGGTTTCTGGTCCGGGCCTATCCGGAATTAGATGCCAACGGAACTATTGAGCGGTGGATAGGTACCAATACCGATATTACCGAACAAAAAAAATCGCTTGAAGAAAAAGATGAGTTTATAAGTATTGCCAGCCATGAAATGAAAACACCACTAACTACTGCTAAAGGGTATATTGAGTTACTGCTGCTTTCTCTAAATGAAGAAAATCAAAATGCATTATATGCAACCAAAGCCAATCAAGCTATAGAGAGACTGCACGACTTGATTACCGATTTATTAGATGCCAGTAAAATACAAAATGGACAACTGAGTTATACTGTTACTACATTTGATTTTAATAAAATGGTAGATGAAACCATTGAAAATATTCAGCACACGGCAAGAAATCACAGCATTCAAAAAACAGGCAACTGCTCACAACGAATTACCGGCGACAGAAACAGGCTCCAACAGGTGTTGATTAATTTCTTGACCAATGCTGTAAAATATTCTCCAAATTCGGATAAGGTATTAGTTACAATAGTAGAACAGGAAAGTAACATCCAGGTATCGGTTCAGGATTTTGGTGTTGGCATTTCAAGCCAGCATTTAGATAAAGTTTTTGACAGGTATTACAGGGTAGAGGAACATGCTATTCAATTTCAGGGATTAGGCATGGGTTTGTACATATCCAACAATATTATACAAAGGCATAATGGTACAATGTGGACAGAAAGTGAACCTGATAAAGGAAGTACATTTTATTTTACCCTTCCAATATAATTATATAACTATTGGTTTTAGCATCTCATCATATTTATAAATTGCGTTAAACAAGGCCATTACAAATGTAAATAACCGCAACAATTCTATTCAAATCATCCACCTGAATTGGAAGTAAAAATATATATACCGCACCCCGCTTTACAGGAGTATGTGTTGAATCTTTCAACGGGGAATGCCCTGTTGCCTGAAGGAATTAGCGATGTGGTAACGCCCTATCCCCCTACACCATTTCAATCGCTGTTTTTCTACTGCAATAATCCGATAGCCGTAAACAGGGTAGGAGAAGAAGAATATATACAACAACCTAATATTGTGATATTAGGCCCGCAATATTCCAGGGTGAACATCAAAGTAAATTCCCACCTTAGAGCCATACGGGTAGATTTCCTCCCAGGTGGTATGTATAGATTGCTCGGCTTACCTATGAACGAATTATTTGATGGCGGGTTTGATGCAATTGATTTTTTCGGTTCCAAATTGAAGCTTATAAAAGAGCAACTTCAACACGTAACTGAATTAGAAGATGGAAAAAACATCGTAGAAAAATTTCTGCTACAGCAGGTTACAGGACTAAAGGAAATAATCCCCTTTGACTACGCACTACAATTATTACTGCAAAGCAATGGCAGTATGACTATGGAAAAGACTGCTGCGCTTTCTTGCCTGAGCCTGAAACAATTTGAAAGAAAGTGCCAGGAAAGAATAGGCATGAACCCTAAAATGTATGCCCGTATTCTAAGATTTTCAAAAGCCTACAGGATGCATGAAACCTTCCCACAACTTAGTTGGATAAAAATAGCGCACGAAGCTGGATACTACGACCAAATGCACATGATCAGGGATTTCAAGATTTTCTCCGGCGTTAATCCTTCCGTTATTGAACAGCAACTCATTTCTACCCCGCTAAGAATGCAAAAGGATTTGCCTTATTAAATTGTCGATTTTATACTATGCAGACGACATGGGTTCAACATAAATTTGTTGAAAAAAATCATGACAAAGTCTTCACAAGTATGTAAAATGAAAAACACGATGTTCATCACGATAACATTGCTGTTGCTTTTCAATTTTAGTTTTGCACAGGATTCAATAAAATACGCAAACGAGCCTGTTGCCCTCGAAGAATTAAAAGGTTTCACACAAACATTTTATTACAGCCCAGGCTGCGAAGGAAGGGCAAAAGAAATCGCCGTGCTTATGGAACAAGCAGGCAATTATTTTCAACAACAAATAGGCTTCACACCAAAAACCACCCTTTATATACTTGCCCCAAAACACTGGAAAGATATTGCTGCCAAACCCCTCCTGGAAGTATATGGGTTTCCACATAATCTTGATCATGAACGCCTGGCCATTGCTGCAGAAGACAATGCTTTTTGGCGCAGCTTTTTACCGCCCGTAGAACAACTGTCTCCATCCATAGCAGCACAGGTAAAAAAAGCCTATGGCAAAGCAGATGGTTCTTACAGCATGATGCCATTCTTTGATTTACTGGCCCTGCACGAAATGGGGCATTCTTATACTGCACAAGCGGGACTTAAAATGCAGCGGAACTGGATGGGGGAATTATTTGTAAACATCATGTTGCATACTTATGTGGCCGAACAACAACCGGAACGCTTACCCGCCCTGGAAGCATTTCCAAATATGGTGGTAGAAGACGGTTCAGCAAAATACAAGTTCACCAGCCTGGAAGATTTTGAAAAATTATATGCAACACTGGGTATGGGCCCTCAAAATTATGGTTGGTACCAAAGCAAACTTCATTCATCTGCAAAAGATATTTACAATGCCGGTGGTAAAAATGTGTTGAAGAATTTATGGATTGCATTGAAAAAACACCAGGAGGAAATGTCAGATGAAGCATTTGTCAACATGCTGAAAAAGGAGGTACACCCTTCTGTTGCAGCAGTATATTCACAATGGAATAAATGATTAATTGTCCTGTTGCAATAATGTGTATGGATAGATGGTCAACCACCTCTCTTCTAATAAAACTAATCCTAAGCCTGCAAACCCAGGATAGCAACCAACAATTTATCATTGATCTTAGAAGCTACGGGAACGCTTAGGATGAAGGGGTTCTTTACATAAACATAATTGCGCTTAATCACCAATAATCTATATGAGGTCCGATTGACTATTATAAGTGGCACGAAATTATATACAACTTCTATCTCGCACTTATTAAAATCAATTACTCTAATCTTTATATTATGCAAAAGTTTGTAAGCAAAAGGTATGTCACTATATTATTAATGATGGCTGGTATCCTGGTGCTGGCCTCGTGTACCGATTCCTCAACAAGTACCAACAACCAATCTACTGATAGTACTTCCATCACATCTATGAATACGTCTTCGGATAGTTCAAGCGCCATGCGTATTCAGCCTACGGGACCCAAGCCTGCATGGGCTCCAAACATTCAGCCTGAGATGCATGCAGTAATTGAAAAGCTGGTAAGCTATGGAGATTCACCGTTGGTAAAACTATCTGCTGTAGATGCACGCAAGCAACATTCTCCTGCAGATGCTGTGAAAGACCTGATGCAGGAACATAACATCAGTGCTCCTTCGGTAATGTCCGACACTTCCGGTAAAGACATTGATGTACCCGGCGGAAAAATCCATCTAAGAATTTATACGCCTAAATCGGGCAATGGCCCTTTTCCTGTTATCGTATATTATCATGGCGGCGGTTGGGTCATTGCAAATCCGGATACCTATGATGCCTCAGCCCGTAGTCTTGCCGACCAAACAGGTGCCGTGCTGGTATCAGTTGCTTACAGGCAGGCACCCGAATTTAAATTTCCTACTGCCCATAATGATTCGTACGCTGCGTATGACTGGGTGGTGAAAAATGCAGCTTCTATAAAAGGCGATCCTAAGAAAATTGCAGTTGCCGGAGAAAGCGCCGGTGGTAACCTGGCTTGTGCTATGGGCATAATGGCCCGCGACAAAGGACAACAATTACCTATCTATCAATTGCTGATTTATCCTATAGCCGGTTATGACTTTACCACAGTATCCTATAAAAATAGTGACAATGCCAAGCCACTGAACACGCCGTTAATGAAGTGGTTTTTTGAAAAATATTTGCGTTCCCCGGCAGATGGAAAGAGTCCCTTAATATCACTGGTGAATGCTAACCTAAAAGGATTACCTCCTGCTACTATTATTACAGCTGGCATTGACCCGCTAATGAGTGAAGGCGCTATGCTGGCCGATAAATTGAAGGCAGCAGGCATACCGGTAAATTATAAAAACTATGATGGTGTCACACATGAATTCTTTGGGATGGCTGCTATTGTTCCGGAGGCAAAAAATGCACAGGCTGTGGCTATAGCTGATTTGAAAAATGCTTTTAATAAATAGTAAGAGAATACTACTTATTCGCTGGCCGTGGTTTTAGGTCTCCCTGTCTTTAACCGGGACCATAGAATCTAATTTCCAATTGAATTAAGAGATGATAGAATATTAATGCTTTTACCTTATCCAGGTAAACCACATTAGAAATAGAACCATTGTGTGTGGGCGCAACAATATGTCTCTTTGTGCGCCATGTTGTACCCCCCCCCATTTTCAATTACAATCTTATTCCTGCAGCTTTAGCTTACACAACTGGCTAGAACCGCTGACTGGTTTCCAACAGTGATCAACAAAAAATTCTTTATAAAGAAATGAAAGATAGTCTCGTCTTTTACGATCATTTCTGTTTTTTAGTTAATGCGGCTTATTCAAACTAACTACAAAAACTAAACAGGTTTTTTTGATAAGCTTTAAGGCAATATCTCTTCCCTCAAAAACTTTTCCGCTTTTCACAATTATTTTTTTTGGAAGTTTAAACAGCAGAACCCTACCTTTACGGTAGACTAATAAAATAATGATGCAATCTAATTTTACAGAATATATGTGCCCGATGTGTTGTTGCAAATTTTGCAAGGGGTAAATGTATTTTGTAAATGACA
>JBBQYS010000171.1:0-5880 GCA_038208485.1 Chitinophagales bacterium | reverse complement strand
CTGGTATTGCCCCAGTTTCGAATTTGATTATATATCCAAGCGCTTTACTAACAATTACAGGTGGAACCCTCCAGGTATCAGGAACCATTACTAATAATGGACTGCGTATAAATGCACTAAATGGTGGACTGGAGTTAAACGGAACTACCGCTCAGACTATTGCAGGAAGCCTTTTTTTAAATAGAACTTTGAAAAATCTAACGCTGAGTAATTCCTCAACAGCAAGCCTTTCAAACCTTGCGGGTGATACACTTTACATTTCCAATATTATAAAATTCGGCAATGTAAATGGCAGGATATTTAATACCAATAATAACCTTACCTTATTATCAAGAGCCAGTGGCACCGCAAATGTTGGGGATCTTACTAATGGAGGAGTAAATACATTAAATATTATCAGCGGAAATGTAACTGTGGAAAGATTCATACCTGCTGGTCGGAAATGGAGGTTCTTAGCAGTACCAGTTACAGTTACAAACACACAAACATTTAAAACAGAATGGATGGAAGGAGCGATGAGTGCTGCCTCTGATCCTAAACCTGGCTACGGCATGTTTATTACCGATAGCCTTCCGGCAGCTGTATCGAATGGGTTTGATGCAATAAGTATTGGGGGTCCAACAGTAAAAGTACTTAATGCCGCAGGAACTCTCTGGCCAGGTATCACTTCTCCTAATTTAAGCATGAATGCATATGGCGAAGCAGGTCTAATGACTTTTGTAAGAGGTAATAGAATTGGAGGAGTTCCCTCTGCAAATACAAACACAAGTACTATATTGAGAAGTACAGGTGTAATAAAACAAGGAACCAAAACAATTTCAGTTGCCGCAGGACCATTTGTTTCTATTGGAAACCCATATGCAAGTAAGGTTGATCTTAGGAAGTTATTAATCCCTAACGTAGATACTTTTTTCTATTACTGGGATCCTGCGCTAAGTGGTGCATACGGAGTAGGCGCATATCAAACGCTTACAAAAATTGGGAATAATTTTGAGGTCATTCCCGGTGGTTCCGGATCATACCCTTCAGGTGCTTTTAATGAACTACAATCAGGTCAGGCATTTTTTGTAAGAACTAGTAGAGCAGGTGGATCATTAACTTTCACCGAGCCAGCTAAATTCGATACTGCGAGTAATATAATGGTCTTTCGCACACAAGGTCAGGATCCTCAAGTTTTAAGGGCTAATCTTAGTATCTATAACTCTGATGGTTCTACAAAATTAGTTGATGGATCCCTTGCTATGTTTGGCGATGAGTATTCTAATGCTGTAGATTATAACGACGGATTAAAACTATTGAATGGCTCTGATAATGTTGGCTTCAAAAGAGAAGATAAAATACTGGTAGTAGAACGTAGAAATGATATTCATTCAAACGATACATTGAATGTATTTATATCAAATGTTCGTCAGCAAAGGTATCAATGGAATATTCTTACTACTAATTTGGATGCAGCAGGAAGGGCAGGTTTTTTAATAGATAAATTCCTGAATACTACTACACCATTAAACCTTAATGCTGACAATTTTTATAGCTTTAATGTAGATGGGAATGCGGGTTCCTACGCTTCTAATCGTTTTCTGATCGTTTTTAAACAAATGGCCGTTCTACCTGTCACCATAACCAGTATCTCTGCCATACGAAACGATGACAAAACAATATCCGTAAACTGGAAAGTAGAAAATGAAATTAATATTTCTACTTATACTGTAGAAAGAAGTGCGGATGGATTAAGTTTCTCAAGCCTTATGGAAAAAGCTACTTTGTACAACAATGGCGCAAAGGGTGATTATAATGCCCTTGATGCAAAAACGTTAAGTACAGATAATTACTATCGCATAAAAGCGCTTAGTAAAGATGGGCAGGTTCAAAACAGCAATATCGTAAAAGTAAATGCAATAAAATTGCCTTCTTCTATTAGCGTTTACCCTAACCCTGTAGTGAATAAAGAAATGAATCTGGTATTTGTAAATAAAGCCATGGGTACATACGATATTACTTTAACCAATAAACTTGGGCAGGTAGTTCACAGAGGCCAGGTAATAATTTCAACTGCCAACGCTAGTAAAAAAATAAACCTGGTGAATGTACATGCTGCGGGTGTTTACCAGCTTACAATAAGGGCGCAGGATGGAACGACTGATCAGCAACAAATTATAGTAGAATGATCCGGATAAACAGATCAGTTTTTAAGATCTAACCAGGTTTATATTTGACCCTAGTAAAGGTGCCGCAAGGCACCTTTACTGTTTTATACATATTATGCAGAAACGTTCGCAGGCCTTGAGCAACCGGGTATCCAATGCATGTATTTTCTGTGCTTTAAACTACCTTCATCCGCAAACCATACGAATTGAATTAGATTCTTCAATGAGCAAAAAAACCATATCATGAAAATAAAAAACAGTTGGTTGGTCATCCTCAACAGCATTACTCTTGTGATTATGCTTGTGGTAAATGGAGCTGCGGGTGCCGGAAAATACTTTGAAAATTCCGTGGCCGACATCAGTTATAAATATGATACGTTGTTTGCACCGGCTGGCTATGCCTTTTCTATCTGGGGCATTATTTTTCTTTTTGCCATTGCCTTTGAAGCCTACCAGTGGTACCTGCTAAGTACCGCAAAAACTAAATCTATAGCGCAAACCGGTATTTGGTTTACCATAAGCAACCTGGCCAATACTGCCTGGATCTTTTGCTGGGTAAATGATTTGATCGGTTTTTCGGTGGTACTAATTTTGATTTTACTATTTAGTTTGGTCATGCTTACCATCCGCCTAAAACTTGAACTAACGGACGAACCCGTACGAACCATTTTGTTTGTCTGGTGGCCTATCGCCTTTTATTTGGGCTGGGTGATGGTGGCTACTATCGCCTGTATCTCTGCCTGGCTGGTTTCTATAAACTGGCAGGCCGGCATTGACTACGCTCCCACTTTTACCATTATAATGATAGTGATAGGTACCTTCCTGTACCTCTACCTGCTGTCTGCACGCAACCTGAGGGAAAGCGCACTTGTGGGCATATGGGCTTTCATAGCTATTGCTGTAAGGCAGTGGGAAGATTACCCGGTAATAGCCTGGTCAGCCCTGGGTTGCGCCCTGGTATTACTTATTGCCATTTCTATTCATGGGTATAAAAACCGCAAGTATAATATTGCCGCAAAGCTAATGCGGAAAGAATGGTAAGATGTGATTTGACTTGTTTTTTATCAGTAGCTTTTTTCAGATAATCCCGGGCCGGGTCTGCGATCTATATTATCAGCAGAAAATATCTTCAGATACTAAAAGGAAAGAGATGGCATATCCTTCGGATTGGATTTGAGAATAAAAATTTTATGGCCAACAAAAAACTAGATTTTATTAGCAAGAAAATGAAGGAGCTGGATATCTGTATGGTGAATACTGCAGGGAGTGGTGACAGCATTCACTCAAGACCGATGAGCAATAATAAAGACGTCACCTACGAGGGAGAATCTTTTTTCTTTTCTATGGAAGATACCCGGAAGATAGAAGATATTAAAACTAATAAAAACGTTACCCTCTGTTATGAAGGAGAAAAAGGGCTCAACATTATTGTGACAGGCAAAGCGAGACTCCTGACTTCTAAAACATCTTTCCGGGAACATTGGGTAGATTCTCTGAACCAGTGGTTTGAAAAGGGTATAGATACCGAAGGCCTTATACTTATTGCTGTTAAGGCAGAAGGAATACATTACTGGGAGAATTACAAAGAAGGAGATATAGAGCTTTAGAAATATATAATCAAGTTTCGAAGATGGTTGCTATTGCTTGGATGTTGAGCTATTTACGGCACCTGACAGAATAAAAGCTGAATAATAATATATACCTTGTCTGGCAAAAAAATGATACGACTTTTTTAA
Organism: Chitinophagales bacterium; assembly: GCA_038208485.1. Taxonomy (GTDB): domain Bacteria; phylum Bacteroidota; class Bacteroidia; order Chitinophagales; family Chitinophagaceae; genus Ferruginibacter. Next base: position 1,997 of record JBBQYS010000171.1, on the reverse strand, counting down.
TAGCGCTCATAACAGATATATGGTGGTGCACTTCTAACTGTGCAGTAACTACTAACCTAAATGTGATCGAAGTTATGTCAGAGTACAACACAATTTATTTAAATTGAATTTATTTATTCAAATATACAAGATGACTTTTCAAGAAGCCTATAATGCCTACATTCTTGGCAAAAAAGTGATTTCCTGGGGATTTCAGCAACCGGTAAAAACACTTTTACCTAATGGTTATTATGCGTATCCTGCTGGCTATTTCACAGAATATGAAAATAATTATAGAATGATTTTTAGTGGCGCTTCTCTGGAAAAAACAGACGTTCAGGAAGCGATGATTTTAGATCCATCTGGATTGCCTGTTGCGAGGGATACGGAGACAATTTATTATTTTGATGAAGAATAATTTCATTTCTAAGAAGCATGTGAAATATGGAAAAGCTTTATAAGAGGTGAATGGTTCCGATATCCTCCACTTCCTGAAGATATTGATTATAGGGCAAAGTTATAAATTGAACTTTATAAGGTGCTCCGGTATAATAAAGGGAAAGGCCTTTTAGCATGAAATATGCATAAGCATGATGCCTGACTTGCTTTTATTCGATAGTTTTTTGTTTATTGATGGGTTGTCAACTGTTTTATAAAACTAGCCTCACTTCCTGCTCACCGGCTCCACCTTATATCCTTCTTTCTCCAGCAAAGCGATCATTCCCATTTCTCCGCCAAGATGGCCGGCACCAACTGCAATAAATAATTTCTTTTCTGCCATGACTTTTTTCAATTTCACTATCCAGTTCTTGTTTCTTTTTTCCAGCAGGAAATAATTAAAGTCACCTTCGGAATAATTATCGTTTTCCATTTCGGCATTTATCGCATCCAGTTTTTCTGCCAGGTAATCATCTTTCATTTGTGCAAACTGAACTTTGTATTGCGCAAGGCTGTCTATGGATTTGTACAGGCTTTTTGCCTGGACACTGTAAGGAATACTATCAAACACGGCAGATTGTTCCTGTATGGTTTCCAGTCCTGAAATTGGTTTTTTGCCGGCCTTTGCCAGGAGCATTAACTGCTCTTCTACCCCACTGGTATTTTTACAATTCAGCATGGAAGGATACATGAAAGCCTCCAACAGCGCAGGTTTCATCCGGCTAAGTGTTTGTATAGGCAGCCGCAGGCTGTCTTTAAAAAAACTATAGAGCCTGTTGTATTCCTGCTCCGTATAAAAATCTTTTAAGGTAGAATCCCCTTTCATGTTCATAAAGAAAATTCCGCCAAGTAGTGTAGCAGGATCATCAAGATCCATCTCGAAATAAACTTCATCTGCCCGGTTCAGTGCCAGCTTCAGGTTATCAGTAAAACGAATATCTTCTCTGCAAAGCATGTGAAAAGTGCCATAGAGATAACTCGGTTCTTTCAGTCCGTTTCCGCTGATCTTCCACAACAAACTGTTCTTATCAGTAGTGGTTTTAATCACCGGCTCATTCTGTGCTTTGCAGGAGCTAAACATGGCCAGCATTAGCGGCACGATCAAATATCTCATCAGGAAAAAATTAATAAATGAATTGGTTAGACAATATTAAGCACCCCACAAATTACTGGTGTAAGCTCCTGAATCTATCAGGTCGTTCAGGCTTTTTTGTACGTCCGGTGCATCTTCTTTGTAAGTCACGCCAAACCATTGTGCATCGGTAGGTATTATTTTTATCACACCATCTTCGTTGTTGATAAAATGATCTCCGATTATTGGGATAAAAAATTCAGCTTTTAGGTTGTCCATATTGTTTTTTGGAAACTCAGCAAATAACTTTTTGATGATATCAAATACCGAAGGATGGAAACACCAGAAATTCATTGACACTGAGGAATCATCGGCTACTTCATGTTTCCCTGAGCCATCTTCGTACATGATCTTACCATCTAAGCGTTCTATTTTAGTCCGCTCATTAATGCTGATCAATTCTCCTTTTTCATCCACTTCGCAAACTCCCCGGCTCACACTTCCATTG
>JBBQYS010000170.1:0-6065 GCA_038208485.1 Chitinophagales bacterium | reverse complement strand
ATTTTACCTGCCCTGGAAAACTGGCTTTAATGCGACATACACATTTGCCAGCGGAAGGCCTTATTATAACCTGGTATATGACCCAACCCTGGATAAAACTAATATAGAGGATATGGGTAAGACCATAAATTTCAATAGCCTTAGTTTCAGCCTGAATTACCTGCCAAACCTGGGAAAGAAAGAGGCAAAAGTATTTTCAGTTTTGGTGCTTAGTGTAACAAATATATTGGGGCAGAAGCAAATTTTTGGATACAACTATGGTCAGCTGTCTGATACAAAAACTGCCATCATTCCACCAAGTAAAAGATTTTTATTCATCGGGTGGTTCCTGAGTTTTGGTGTAGACCGTACACAGGATGCTATTAATAATAATTTATAAAAACTAAAACAAATCGTCATGTCACAATCAAATCTACCACAGGACAGAGATGAAGAACTCTGGGCCCTTGCTCGTAAAAGGAGTAATTTTAAAAAGTCATTGATGGTATATGTTATTATCAACATTTTCTTGTGGTTGCTCTGGTATTTTACCAACCATAACCACTCCAATTATGGGCTTTTGCCTTGGCCGGCATGGGTAACCCTCGGTTGGGGTTTGGGTATAGTGTTTTCATATATAGATGCTTACCACAGCAATAAAAGCAATTCAGTACAGAAAGAATACGATAAACTAAAAAATGAAAACAAATAATATTTTAAAATTTTAAAAATCACCAACAATGAAAAAGTTACTCCTGGCAGCAATAGTAATGCTTGCCCTTAACATGACAGGCCTGGCACAAAGTGAAAAATATGTAGCAGCTATGCAGAAAAATCTGGCTATGAGTGATAGCGCATTCGCACAAGCTCCCCAGCTAATAGCATTGAGCAATAATTTTGAAAGAATCGCAGTGGCAGAAAAAAGCCAATGGCTTCCTTACTATTATGCCGCCTTTTTCCTGGTGAATAATGGTTTTATGCAGGGAGAAGATATGAGTGGTGGAGATGTGATTGCAGAACGTGCAGAAAAATTATTAATGAAAGCTGATTCTCTCTCACCGAAAAATTCTGAAATAAGCACCCTGAAAAGTATGATTGCTACCCTACGTATGCTGGTAAATCCTTACCAGAGATATATGCAGTATGGGACGATTGCCAATTCAGAACTTCAAATGGCTATGGATCAGGATCCTGCAAACCCACGTCCTTATTACCTGAAGGGACAGACAACGAAAAATACTCCGGCAAACTTTGGTGGTGGTTGTGATGCGGCTGCAAATGATTTTAAAACAGCGAAAGAGAAATTTGCCAGCTTTACCCCTACATCGGCTATGGCTCCAAATTGGGGTGCAGATAGATTGGATAAATTGATGAAACAATGTGGCTTAAACTAAGTAATATGGAAAATATCAGCAATTCACAAAGTCTTGCACTTATCAGTGAAATGATCAATAAGGCTAAAAACAATTTTAGCGAAAACGGCACCTTATTTATTCTATGGGGTATCGTGATTAGTTTCTGCAGTTTGTTTCATTTTATAGGTGCGGTTTTTTTAAATGAAAGTGAGGTTGCATACATCTGGCACCTAACCTGGATTACAGGGATTGTGCAAATTATCTATTTGATTAAAACCCGAAAGAACAGCAAGGTAAAAACGTATACAGGGAATATTATTGATAGTATCTGGCTGGTGTTTAGTCTCAGTAGTTTATTGATGGTCTCTTTACTATTATACCAACTTCAATTTTCCAGTGTATTTCCTGCCTTGCTTATTATGTATGGGATTCCTACTATTTTGAGCGGAACTGTATTCAAATTTAAACCGCTCATTTTGGGGGGGGATTAGTTGCTGGCTGTTAAGTATAGGAAGTGTTTTCGCAGGAAGGCATTATCATTTATTGTTCATTGCTGCAGCAGCGATATTAGCCTGGTTAATACCGGGTATCTACCTGAGACAAAAATACAACCAACTTAAAAAAATATAATCCTGAGAATAAAAAAATCATAATGGAAGACAAAGAACTCACCGGGGAAGAAAGCCTGAAGCTCATCCGGGAAATGATCGGCGAAGCCAAAAGTAGCTACATATCTAAAGGTGTAGCCTCCATGGTTTGGGGTGCACTTATCATGTTGTGCAGCCTTATTTCCTGGGCTCATGTACATTATAATTTTGAGCTTTGGTTTGATGTGTGGCTGCTGCTTATAGTAGCTCTCGCTATCCAAATCTTCTTTAATATTAGAGAAGGCAAAAGCCGAAAATTTACGGACCGGCTGCACAGTAGTATCAGCTATGTGTGGAGCACTTTTGGCATATGCATCTTCATGATTACTTATTACCAGAATGTAATACCAGTACAGCATCCCCTTTTCCTTTATATGTTGTTATACGGTATACCTACTTTTATTACAGGCGGAATATTTAAACATAAACCAATGATCATTGGAGGTATTTCATGTTGGATTCTTGCCATTATTTCTTTGTATACTAACTATGAAACTAACCTGCTTCTTATGGCTGCTTCCGGCCTTCTGGCATGGCTGATACCGGGAATTCTTTTGTGGGTAAGGTATAGCAGATCAAAGAAGAACCATGTTTAAAGACCTGGATCCCATATTACATTCGCAACTCCGGCTGGCGATCATGAGCTTGCTCATTAGTGTGCAGGAAGCGGAGTTTACTTTTATAAAAGAAAAAACAAAAGCCACTTCAGGCAATATCAGTGTGCAGCTGAATAAACTTAAAGAGGCGAATTACATCGATATCACCAAGCAATTCAAGAACAATTATCCGCAAACGCTTTGTAAGGTAACACCGGAGGGAATTGATGCTTTTGAAAAATATGTGGCTGACCTGCAGAGTTATGTAGATCCCTCAAAATTGTAGGTGTCTCTTTTTTAGGAACCATAAACTATTGATCCTGTAATCTGTTATAAGAACAAGTAAACCGGAAGTACTTAAATACTTCTGCCAGCTTTCAATTATTTTTGTTGCATGAGTGTAATGTTGCGGGTAGATAACCTCACTAAAAAGTTTAAAGATTTTACAGCAGTAGATGACCTTTCGTTTACAGTAAATGAAGGTGATGTGTATGGATTTCTTGGTCAGAATGGTGCAGGAAAATCTACCACTATAAGGATGTTGCTCACGCTGATTGCCCCAACCGGGGGCAATATTTTTTTTCATGAAGAAAATGTGGCCAACCACCGGAATGCATGGCTGAGACAAACCGGTGCGGTAGTAGAAAGGCCAGACGTCTATGGTTTCCTTTCAGCCTATGACAACCTGAGTATATTTGCACGCCTGGCGGGTGCAAAAGTCACCCGTAAATTATTGATGGATCAGCTGGAAATGGTTGGTCTTGCAGAAAGAGCAAAAAGTAAAGTGAAAACTTTTAGCCAGGGAATGAAACAAAGGTTGGGAATAGCCATTGCACTCGTACACAATCCATCACTTGTTATATTAGATGAACCTACTAACGGGTTAGATCCGCAGGGTATTGCTGATATGCGCAACCTGATCATCAGCCTGCGAAAAGACCATGGGAAAACAATGATTATTTCTTCGCATTTATTATACGAGATAGAGCAGGTAGCTACCAGGATGCTGATCATTAACAAAGGAAAAAAAATAGTAGAAGGGAATGTGGCAGAACTTTTAAATCCTGCAGATACTGTTGTGTCAGTTTCCACCACTGATGATGCAGATGCATTTAAACTGATGCAGCAATCAAAATGGGCTTCTTTAGTTTCCTACGAGGAAGAAATTCTAAGGTTCAGGATGCACAAACAGGAAATACCGGAGTTGGTACAGGAAGTTGCGGCCCGTGGCATTCAAATAGAATCAGTAGTACCAAGACATTCCCTGGAGGAATATTTTTTAAACATTACAAAAGGAAAGAATTAGATGTGGAAACTCCTACAGATAGAATTATTTAAAATAAGCCGCAGGAGCCGCACTTATATTTCATTTGCCGCCATCGCCGGTATTGTTTTTATTTTTCAATTTGCTTTTCATGCAGATGGAAAAAGTTATATGAACCTGATGTTGCAGAGCGTGGGAGATACATTCGATCTGAATAAATCAAAAGCGATCAACGGGTATTTCATGTGTTACATTATTCTGAACACCTTACTCATCCAGGTGCCAATTCTTGTAGCATTAATAGCTGGTGATGCAATTTCCGGGGAAGCAAATATGGGCACCTTGCGTTTATTGGTGAGTAAACCTGTAAGCAGGGCACAGATATTATTGTCAAAGTTCATGGCTTCATTTATTTACACCGTCATATTGTTATTATTCATGGCACTGACAGCCTTATTGCTCAGCATGGCCATTTTTGGCGTGGGGGATCTGTTGATATTTAGAAACCGTGGAGACGAAAGCCTGATCATGCAGATCACACAAGATGATATACTCTGGCGGTATGTAGCAGCTTTTGCTTATGCCGCAGTTGCACTTACTGTAATAGCTGCATTGGCTATTCTGCTGTCCATTTTTGCAGAAAATAGCATAGGGCCAATTATTGCCACAACTTGTATTGTCATCGTTTGTACTATTGTAAGTAATATCAGTGTGCCGATAATAGAAAATAATGTAAAACCGTATCTTTTTACTTCTTACCTGGTGGGGTGGAAAGGATTCTTTTATATAGCTACAACAGATGAAGGGCAGCCCATAAAAGGCAGCCTGGAGGACTGGCCGGCTATCCGCAATAGTTTGTTCATCCTGTTTGGTCATATTGCCGTTTTGTTGGGAGCATCTTTGTATTTCTTCAGAAAAAAAGATATTATGAGTTGACCCATCTTTATGCTTTTATTAGTAACCTGTCAGCAGCATACTTCGTATCTTATTCGCTGACAAAATTCCGGGCATTTCCGGTTTAGTTCAAATAATTATTATGTATATAAAAAATATCCTTAGCCTTTTTATTGTAACCTTTTTTACTACTGCAGTTTTTGCGCAATCAGATATCAATACACTTGTTGCGAGGGCAAAAGCTAACCTTGATAAAGTGAACAACTATACTGCCAATGGTAGAATGAAAACAAATGTGGCATTTCTTAAAGTGCCAATCGCCAGCGTGACTATATATTATAGAAAACCAAACCAGCTAAAAGTAAAGAGTGAAAAAGGCATCTCATTCATTCCAAAAGGTGCAGTAAATATCAATATGAATAACCTCACCTCCTCTGATAAATTTACCATCATAGATGCCGGGACGGAAGTGCTGAATGGTAAAAAACTTCGTGTAGCCAAACTGCTTCCTGAAGATAATAACAGTGACGTAGTCCTGTCTACCATTTATGTAGATGAAGCTACGGCACTTATTTACAAAGCAAAGACCACAACAAGAGATAATGGAAGCTATGAGCTTGACATGACTTATGGCAAGTATGCAGCTTATGCCTTACCGGATAAAATCTTATTTTCCTTTAATACCAAGGACTATAAGTTGCCAAAGGGAATCACCTTCGATTTTGACTCGGGCGGAAACAAGCAACCTTCTGCAGATAAAATGAAAAATAAAAAAGGAACAGCAGAGATCACATTTAGTAGTTACGTGATTAATAAAGGTGTGGCTGATTCAAATTTCAATTAGGATTTGGCCACGGATCACAGAGATTTTCACACATGATTCATTAGTTGTAGGTTAGTACTCCATGTAAAAAAAATGCCGCAGGTAATGTAATTCGTGAAGATTCGTGCAATTCGTGATCAACCCTTTCGTCGCAGGCGAAATAAATTCGTTGCTTCGTCCCTCGAGTTCTCATGGCAGAAATCTTTATCACCTTCAATAGTTACGTGATTAATAAAGGTGTGGCTGATTCAAATTTCAATTAGGATTTGGCCACGGATCACAGAGATTTTCACAGATGATTCGTTAGTTGTAGGTTAGTAATCCGTGTAAATTAATTCCCGCTGGAAATATAATTCGTGAAGATTCGTGCAATTCGTGGCCAACCCTTTCGTCGCAGGCGAAATAAATTCGTTGCTTCGTCCCTCGAGTTCTCATGGCAGAAATCTTTATCACCTTCAATAGTTACGTGATTAATAAAGGTGTGGCTGATTCAAATTTCAATTAGGA
>JBBQYS010000169.1:0-6096 GCA_038208485.1 Chitinophagales bacterium | reverse complement strand
CCGGCAAAACCTTTTAAGTCCTGAAAAGATCGGGGAATATACCGGTAGGGCCTGGGAAGGAATAAAGAAAATGCTATTGGAAGAATTGCATGATGAACAATCACAATTAAAAAAATACATACTCCGGTCAGTAAATGATTTTGCACAAGAACTGCTGACAGATGAAACCATGCAACAAAAAATTGATGGATGGATACGGCACACAGCTTACCGGTATATTTTAAAGAATAGCAAAGAAGCCGGTACACTGATCAGTAATACTGTAGGAAATTGGCAGGGTAGGGAGCTAAGCCAGAAGCTGGAACTTGAAGTTGGTAAAGACCTTCAATTCATTCGCATTAACGGTACGCTGGTTGGAGGACTGGTAGGTTTGATTTTATATATAATCAGTCAACTGTTTTAGATTTAATTAGCGACTCATTAATCAGGACTTAATTTGTTTTCACTTTTTGCTTAATGATATCTTGTAGTGCATTTGCCTGCATTACACCTGATTGTCTCCACAGAATTTTACCGTTCTGAAATAATGCCAGGGTAGGTACTCCCTGTATCTGGTAAGCCTGGCTTACTGCTGGATTTTTGTCGACATCTATTTTCAGGATCTTCACTGAATCCCCAACTTTCTTTTTTAGTTCTTCTAAAATTGGCTTCATCGTTTTACATGGTCCGCACCATTCTGCAAAAAAGTCAACAAGTGTAGGGGTTTCGCTGTTAATAATATCTCCGAATGAACTGGCCATAGTTTTTTTTAGTAAATGATACAATCCCCGTTCCAAAATAGGGAACGGTCGTAGCTTGTGTTTTAATTATTTAAACTTATTTATGAAATTAATAATCATCTCTCCAATTTTCCTGCTGCTTACTACTGTTGTCTTTGGTCAACAGGCAGCATTGAATACATTTAATGAACAAAGAGTAAAAACTTCCAACACCGGCCTCAAGGTACTTGGTGCCTGGTCTGCAGCTAATATTATTTATGGTGCCATTGCCGCTCAGAATGCAGAAGGAAGTTCAAAATATTTTCATGAAATGAATGCCATATTTAATGGAGTTACACTTGGTATTTCTGCCCTCGGATATTTTACTACAAAAAAAGAAGGGGCATTATCACTGGCAGAATCCATCAAAAAGCAACATGGGGTAGAAAAACTATTTCTATTCAATGCCGGACTGGACCTGGCTTACATAGCCGGGGGTGCCTATATTCAGGAGAAAGGAAAGACTTCAGAAAAAAATAGTTTGAGATACAATGGTTATGGCCGCAGCATAATGATACAAGGTGGTGCACTATTTTTGTTTGATGGAATAATGTATGCAGTGCACAATAAGCATGGAAAAAAGCTGGATGAAATGACGAGTAAAATAAGCCTCGGAACGACAGCAAATGGTATTGGATTAGTTGTAAAATTATAGTTGGCTCTCTTCTGATAATGTATCCTGCAATTTTTCCAGGTCCTGTATTACTTGTTTTACTCTCTCTTCTTCTATACGGGATTTGATAAGATTTATGTAAAAAATGGCGATCAGCATCCAGGCAATGTAAATGATCACTGCAAAATATTGCCAAATGGTTCTAAGGCCTGACCTGAATAAAACTTCATAAAAATAAAGACCGAATGCAAAGTTCAAAAGGATGACATACCAGGTGTAATAAGTTGTGTTAACCTTTTTTTGTTCTAGTTGAAATTGTTTTAGGTCTGCTAAATAATCTTTTGGTGCGTTGTTCACATTTATTTTTCTGAGGAATAACACCTGCCTGATCCTGAAAAAAGAAAAACCAGCCACAGTCAGGAACATCAATCCCAGGCCTATATAAGTGCTGAGGTATTGGAACCTGAAAATACTGCAAACCCAAATTATTGTTATCAATGCCAGTGAGAGACTGGCCACTTCTACAATGATCTTGTTTTTTATTTTTGACAAGCCTTTCCTGGCGGAAGAAACAATTTCGTCTGCAGAGGGCAGTTTGCTCACCTGCCCGCTTTTCCAGATATATGCTATGTCATCAAATGTCTTCCTCACTGAAGTATAATTTAGTAAGCTGTTGTTTAATGCGGTGGATCTTCACCCTTAAGTTTCCTTCTTTCATTTGCAACACCTCAGCTATCTGCTGGTATGGTAATTCCTCCAACACCATAGAAATGATCAGTCTTTCTGCAGGTGCTAGCAGGTGAATGACCTGATGTAATTTTTGGAGTGCTGCTTCCTTATGCTTTCCGTCCTGATCGTCTGCTACTTCAAAATGAGGTTGCAGTTGTGTCGTTTCCTGCTTTTTTTCTTTCCTGATAAATCCGAGGCAGGTATTCACCGTAACCCTGTAGATCCAGGTGCTGAGCAAAGCCTCTCCCCGAAACTTATGCAAGTTCTCCCAAAGCTTAATCCATGTTTCCTGGAAGAGATCCATCGCGGCATCCTCATCGCCTGTATAACCCTTGCAGATACGCATCACCATTGTGCTGTGTCGGGTGTATACAGAAGAAAAATCAGGTAAGGCCATTTGTTTGAGTTCGCTATTAGTTTAGATGCAATTTTTTGGGGAAGGTTACAGATATATTTGTCTTTTGCAAAAAAAGACTAATTGGTTGAAAAGTAAAAACTTGGTTGTTGGTTGGTATCCAATTTAAAGGTGATTGTTTTCCTCATGGATTATCTTCCCAGGCTTAGTGTTCGCCTTTCACAAGAAATTCATGACACAGTTTTCTATATTTCATCTCTGGTTCCTCAATTTATATTTCAGAATTTCCCAACCCTGAACTATAGTAGCGCAGGTGAAAACTACGGTCAATAAATTACCAATTGCTACAACCCCGAACAGGATTGAATTTAAAATTAAATATTGTTCAACCCTCTTCGGGGTTGCCGTAGACTTTCCTCTTCCTCCGGGTTTCACCCGGAGCTATTGTTGTTCAACCGCTTTGCGGTTTGGGAGGAATGAGGAGTTGAAAATGCTTCCCTCATTTTTATACCTGCTGGGAGTGTTTGAAATTTGTTTTAAAAAGTACTGCAACAGCTCTTGCTTAGTGATCTTGCTTTATGGATGAATCTTTATTTTGTTTCAATTAATTATCTTCATTCCTTGATAACACACAGACATAACCATCGCATTTAATGAAATTCAAAACCTTCCCTCTATTATTACTTTGCTTACCGGCACTCTTCACACAATGTGCTATTAACAAAAGAGTTGTTAGCAACAAGGATAGTAACCTGGTAGATAGCTTATTAATTATTCCAGTCTATTCGAATATTAGTATAGTTACCAAAGGCGATAAAGTAGCCACAAGTGAAATGTTTTCCATCGATGCTGAAGATCTAATTGAAAAACAACTAAAAAAATATATCCCTACCACTGTATCTACAAAATATTTAGAACAAAATGATCCACTAAAACCTGCCGTTATTCCGGCATACATGAAATTGATCAAATCAATCAAAATCTCTTTAATGCCGGACAGTGTGAAAGTTCCTGAAGAAATATTAATTGCTTTAGATTCTTTACATCAGAATTATGCACTATTCGTTTATCAATATGGTTTTACCAGGACTGTGGAGAATTTTAAAAATCAGTATATAAAAAGACGGGCGATCAACGTGACTACTTTAGGGATATACAATACAGTTCCTAATAGTTCTTATTCAACTATGATTGCTGTATTGGTTGATAAAAACCGAAAGAAGATATCTATGTATAAAGAGCTTTACTGGAGAAACAAAAATCCAATTGATGAAGTAGTGATAGGTACTCAGTTGCGTGATATAATTTTGACTTATTTCAACAGTTATAAATAATTCTTTTTTGCCTTGAATTTCTCCTACTATTTTGCGGACACTTCTGAAAATAGGAGTGCCGTTTTTGGTGTTATTAAACCGAAATTTATACTATGTGCATGAATGACCTGTAATATAAACGTTCCTTAAATTGAATTTGCCAGATCTGTAGGGTGCCCTTTTAATCATGGCCCAGACTGCAATTTTATTATTATTTTCATTGCTATTAAACACACCATTAGTGCTTGAAAAAGGTTGAAGAAAGGGAGATAGAGAGACAACCAACCAAAGAAGTTAGATAGATAATCCCTCCATTGTACAATATATTTTTATTAAAAATAATAACATGGCAAAGGCACCAGAGAAAACAGCAATAGTAGAGGAAAAGATCATTAGGAAAATTGTTGTTTTGAGGGATGAGAAAATAATTTTAGACGTTCACCTGGCAGAGTTGTATGGGGTAGAAACAAGGGTTTTAAAACAAGCGGTAAGAAGGAATCTAGACAGGTTCCCGGATGATTTTATGTTCAAATTAACCGCCAAAGAAATAGAAATAGTGGTATCACAAAATGTGATACCACATAAAAAGTATTTGGGCGGTGCCACCCCATTTGCCTTTACAGAAACTGGTGTAGCTATGTTATCAAGTGTTTTGAAAAGTCCTAAAGCTATCGAGATGAATATCGCTATCATGAGGATTTTTATAGCGCTACGAAAAGTCGCATCCAATTATAAAGAAGTGATGCAGATACTAAATGAAATGAGAAGTCAGTACGACAGCCAGTTTGTCGAGTTATATAATGCGCTTGCACAGTTAATAAACCCACCACAGGAACCAAGGAAGAGAATCGGTTTCAAACCCGACGTTCTATAAATCCACCGCATGTGGCTTGCAGCTTCAGCAATAGTGCGAAGTAGAAAACAATTGCATTCTGAAGCTTTAATAACACTTCTTTTGATCTTATCTCTTTTATAAGCTTCAGCTCATACTTATTCAACAATGATTGTCTGTATTGGTTGATAAAAACCGAAAGAAGATATCTATGTATAAAGAGCTTTACTGGAGAAACAAAAATCCAATTGATGAAGTAGTGATAGGTACTCAGTTGCGTGATATAATTTTGACTTATTTCAACAGTTCCAGATAATTAATTTGATTAGGTTTCTTTATCCTTATTGTAGTCAATATATGAGTGTATGTCGCTCTTTAAATATTGATGAAATAATAAAAAACCCCGCCACGTGGCAGGGTTTCCCATCTTAAATGTTTTAATTTTTTACTTCACCACCTCACCATTCGTATCCAGTTCCACAATTTCATAACCTAACTTTTGTAGACCCGGCATGATCTTCTTCTTGTCGCCAACCAACAAAATATTCATCTGTGCAGTGTTGATATTTAATTTTGCCGCTGCATCTATATCATACTTACTGATGTTTTGCAAAATGCTGTTCTGCCTCGTAGTGTAATTTTTCGGCAGGTCATAATCCAAAATTCGGGAAAGAAAACCAGCTTTCTGACCAAGTGTTTCATAAGCACGGGCATCTCTTTGTCCTAATGCACTCTGCATAAATTTGATTTCCTCATCAGTTATTCCTTTGTCATAAAAATGATTCATCTCCTTCAATACTTCCGTTACCGCACTGTCAGTAGCATCAGCCCTGATGCCTGAGCTGAACATGATGGTGCCGGTATATTTATCTCCAGCAACCGTATTCCTGGCGCCGTAGGTCCAGCCCTTATCTTCCCTGAGGTTAATGTTCAGCCTGCTGTTGAAGTCGCCACCCAGGATATAGTTCATCAGGCTGGCTTTATAATAATCTCCGAAAGCATCATATTTCAGGTTGGTCACACGGCCTATCCTGAATTCTGTCTGTGCGGCATTTGGCACATCTACGATATATATCTTTGTTTTGCCTGCAGGTGCCGGCGTTGGCGGATTAGCTATATTGGTTTTCTTATTTGGAAGTTCACCCAGGAAAGTTAATTGAGGAACGATCTCATCTTCCTTAGCATCTCCTACAAAAATTACCTGTGCTCCTTTCGTAGTAAAATTATCTTTATAGAATTGCTCAACATCTGCCAGTTTCAGGTTAGAGATCGTAGATGGTGTTCCGTCTGCACTCATCCCCAGGATATTATTTTTTCCATAATTTAGTTTGTCTATCACATCATTTGCAATAGCAGAAGGCTGGGAATTTTTTTGTTTAAAACCCTCCATTTGCTGTTTTTTGATGCGGTCAAAAGCTTCCTGTGTGAACTTTGGCCGCAGTATTTTTTCTTCCAGCAAAGCCATGGTCGGGGTAATATTCTTTTTCAGCATTTGA
>JBBQYS010000168.1:0-6142 GCA_038208485.1 Chitinophagales bacterium | reverse complement strand
CCGTTCAGGCACTAAAACTTAATAGTGTTCTATCCGTCACCCCTCTCCTTGGAGAGGGGATGGGGGTGAGGTTTCAGCGCTCTACGGATTGGCCAATAAAACTGAGACTAAGTCTCAGTCGTCAGTTCAGACAATAGTCTGAACTCTATTAAAAATCCTTAGAGACGCTGCGCTTAACTCTAAGGATAGCATCCGTTCAGGCACTAAAACTTAATAGTGTTCTATCCGTCACCCCTCTCCTTGGAGAGGGGATGGGGGTGAGGTTTCAGCGCTCTACGGATTGGCCAATGAAACTGAGACTTAAGTCTCAGTCGTCAGTTCAGACAATAGTCTGAACTCTATTAAAAATCCTTAGAGACGCTTAGCTTAACGCTAAAGGATAGGCATCCGTTCAGGAAAAATAATTTTAGTGTTTTATCTGTCACCTTTCCGCCGCGGCGGAAGGGCCGGGGATGAGGTTTCATTAAAAATCCTTAGAGACGCTTCGCTTAACGCTAAGGAAAGCATCCATCCATTCTCTCCTTGTGTACTTGGTGAAACCCTTTGTGGGCCTTGTGTTAAAAGAAAAAAACCGACATGTTTTTTAACTTTTTTGAACTCCACATCTTTTCCCCTACCTTCGGTGTGCAAAAAATAGTTGTTTAACTAACTATTTTTATGCAGCTTCGTTCCTTCAACCTTTTTAAGGCTAAAAACAACAAATACATATGAACAACAGGATCATAAAAAAAGTAGCTGTTCTGGGCAGCGGAGTAATGGGAAGCCGCATTGCCTGTCATTTTGCAGGCGTGGGATTACAGGTTTTACTACTGGACATTCAGCCAAAAGACCTGCCCGAAGATGCTAAGCCGGCGGAGAAAAACAAGATCGTAAACGATGCCCTGGCTGCTGCTGTAAAAAGCAATCCATCTCCTGTGTATAGCAAAGATGTACTGAAACTTATCCGCACCGGGAACTTTACTGATAACATGAAAGACATCGCCGGTATGGACTGGGTGATAGAAGTTGTGGTAGAAAGATTAGACATCAAACAATCCATTTTTACCGAAGTAGAAAAATACCGGAAGCCCGGTACGTTGGTTACGTCCAACACCTCCGGCATTCCCATTCATATGATGGCAGAAGGCCGCTCAGAAGATTTTAAAAACCATTTTTGCGGTACGCATTTCTTTAATCCGCCCCGCTACCTGCGCTTACTGGAGATCATTCCTACGCCACATACTCACCAGGAAGTAGTGGATTTTCTGATGCATTATGGTGATGTGTTCCTGGGTAAAACTACCGTACTGGCTAAGGATACGCCGGCTTTTATAGCCAACCGTATCGGAGTGTTTGGTATGATGGCCATCATGAATACAATGGAAGAACTGGGGCTGAGTGTAGATGAAATAGATGCGCTGACTGGTCCGGTGATCGGCAGGCCAAAATCTGCTACTTTCCGCACGGCTGACGTGGTAGGTATAGATACACTGGTAAAAGTAGCGAATGGTGTCAGGGAGAATTGCCCGGAAGATGAAGCGAAAGAATTGTTCAATATTCCTTCCTGGCTGGAAAAGATTATTGAGAACAAATGGCTCGGAGATAAAACAGGACAGGGCTTTTTCAAAAAAATAAAAACTGCCGATGGCGGAAAAGACATACAGGTGCTCAACCTGCAGACAATGGAATATGAGCCAAGAAAAAAACCAAAATTTGCCACGCTGGAAGCAGCAAAGCCAATAGAAGATCTTGCTACAAGATTAAAAGCCTTATCTGCCGGAAAGGACAAGGCCGGTGAGTTTTACCGCAAGTTTCATTATGCCTTATTCTCTTATATCAGCAACCGCATTCCGGAAATAAGTGATGAGATTTATCGCATAGATGATGCAATGAAGGCAGGTTTCGGCTGGGAGATCGGTGCTTTCGAAAGCTGGGATGCGCTTGGTGTGGGCAAGACAACAGAAGCCATGAAAGAGGCTGGTTACAAACTGGCGCCGTGGGTAGAAGAAATGATTGCCAAAGGGAATAAAAATTTCTACAAAGTAGAGAATGGCAAAAAACTGTATTACGATATTCCTACCGGTACGTATAAAACAATACCTGGCGGAGATGCATTTATTGTAATGAAGAATTTTGAGAATGAAACCGTTTGGAAAAATTCCGCCTGCCGTACTTATCACCTCGGAGATGATGTACTGGGGCTGGAATGGTACACCAAAATGGGCAGTATAGGCGGAGAAGTATTGGAAGGCATTCAGAAATCAATCAGCCTGGCAGAAGAAAAATACAAAGGATTGGTGATAGCAAATGACGGGGCTAATTTCAGCGCCGGTGCAAATGTGGCCATGATTTTCATGATGGCTATAGAGCAGGATTATGACGAGATAGACATGGCCATCAGGCAGTTTCAACAAACCATGATGCGGGTGCGGTATTCTGGGATACCTGTAGTGTTAGCCCCTCACGGACTGGCACTTGGCGGTGGCTGTGAAATTTGTCTGCATGCGGATAAAGTGATTGCTGCAGCAGAAACGTATACCGGTCTTGTAGAAGTAGGTATTGGTGTAATTCCCGGCGGCGGTGGTACCAAGGAATTTGTTCTGCGTGCTGCAGATGAAATGCACCACGGCGAACCGGAAACCATCACTTTACAAAACCGGTTCCTCACCATCGCTACTGCAAAAGTCGGCACTTCAGCAGCGGAAGCATTTGACCTCGGCATCTACCGGAATGGAACTGATGAAATAAGCATCAACCAGGGCAGAAGAATCAGCGAAGCAAAAAATGCGGTCATTAATTTATATGATGAAGGTTATGTAATGCCGGTAGAAAGAACGGATATAAAAGTACTTGGCCGCTCTGCACTTGGTGCCATGTATGCCGGTATCAATGGTATGCACCTGGGAAAATATGCAACTGATCATGATGTAACTGTGGCTAAGAAACTGGCGTACGTAATGTGTGGCGGCGACCTCAGCGAACAAACCCTGGTAAGTGAGCAATATTTACTCAACCTGGAAAGAGAAGCCTTCCTTAGCCTGACCGGCGAAAAGAAAACCCTGGAAAGAATACAGAGTATTTTGAAGACGGGGAAACCGTTGAGGAACTAAGCATACCTGACCACATTTCCACATCCTCAGTAGAAATCAATGGTTCAAAATTTTTAATAGTTGACTTTTAGGGAATCCAATTCCCTAAAAGTCATTTTTGTTAAATCCATTCCTACTTTTATCACTTGAAATAACAAATGAAGCGTCCCGGGAAATCGACTTTGATTTTAAAATTTCAAAGGATTTGGGCTCGCTGCTATCACTGGCCTTGAAAGAAACGTGCTTAAAAATTTGGCGTGACGGCGTTAAGAAAAAAACATTGTTTGAGCCAGCAGGGTCATTAAACTATTGAATTTTTGCGGCGGGTTTGTTTTTTTTAGTCCGTCCAGCCAAATTTTTAGCCTTTTATTTCACAGCCCCGCCACGGCGGGCAGGCGTGAATTTTTTTTTCTTTTTGTTTAAGCAAAAAGAAAAAAATAAGTTTACTTACCAATCAATAGACTGCCTCACTATTAAATGGAACCATAAAGCATGTAGAGTAACAGTGGGAATGCGAATATTCTACATAATCCTATAAACGGAATTTGTGCATTTCTTACCACTCATCAGATGTCATATTAAAAATTAGCCATAAAATATTTACATTACAGCATTACAAAAAAATGAAACCTCATGAAGTTTATTTCTTCTTTCGTTCTTGCCTTTATTTTATTTCTTTCCGCCTCTGCCCAGCAAAAAATGCTGACCATGCAAGATGCTATGGTTAATTACCGCAGCACGCTTGCACCACAGAACCTGAAGGGTTTACAGTTCATCAGTGGCACCAATGATTATGCCTACATCACCAAAGTAAATGGCGCAGATACCTGGGTGACTGGTAATTTTTCTACCGATAAGATCACTCCCCTGGTCACGCTCAGGGAGATCAACCAGATACTGGCAAGATCAACCTACGATACTTTCAAAACCCTGCCACCACTCACTTTCGATAAAGAAAACTGGATACTGAGCATGAAGGGTGGTAAATATCAATACAATACCAACAGCAAAACCATCAGGCTGCTGAGGGAGAATGACTATTTACAAAAACAAAATTTTGAAGAATCAAAAGATGGCTACCTGAGCTACCTGCAAGACAATAACCTGTACGTAACAAAAGATGGGAAAACTGTTCAGGTGACTACAGATGGCAGCAGCGATATTGTATATGCTTCCTCTGTACACCAGAGCGAATTTGGAATAACCAAAGGAACTTTCTGGAGCAGTACAGGAAAACACCTGGCTTTCTATAGAATGGATCAAAGCATGATTCCCAACTATCCAATTGTAGACTGGAGTGAAGTTCCGGCAAAAAATGTAAACATTAAATACCCGATGGCGGGAGACAGCAGCCATCATGTAACTGTGGCAGTTTATCATGCAGAAACCGGTAGAACTGTTTACCTGAAAACTGGTAGACCGGCAGAACAATACCTGACCAACATAGCCTGGAGCCCGGATGATAAATATGTATTTATCGCAGTGGTGAACAGGGAGCAAAATCACATGTGGCTGCGGCAGTATGATGCTTCTACCGGCGATTACATCAAAACATTGTTTGAAGAAACGGATGATAAATATACCGAGCCACTTGTGCCTGTGCTTTTTCTAAAAAATAATCCTGGACAATTTATCTGGCAGAGCCGCCGCGATGGTTGGAACCATTTGTATGTATATGATCTAAACGGAAAATTGATCAAACAGCTGACCAAAGGAACCTGGGAAGTAACGGACGTAAAAGGCTTTGATGCAACAGGAGAGAATCTTTTTTACGTGTCTACAGAGGTTTCCCCGTTAGAGAAAAACCTGTACATGGTAAATATGAAAACAGGGAAAACAACAAGACTTACACAGGCCGCAGGAAACCATAGTAACACGGTAAGCGATGACGGGAAATATGTGTTGGATAATGTGAGTACGCCTTCAAATCCACGCACAGTAAGTGTGATAGATACCAAAACCAATAAATCAAAAACAATCTTGCAAGCTGCAGATCCGTTGGCAGATTTTGCCAAAGGAAACATGAGGTTATTTACTTTAAAAAGCACAACGGGCGAGGACCTGTATTGCAGGATGTTTACGCCGGTAAATTTTGACAGCACAAAAAAATATCCTGTTGTAGTCTACTGGTATGGCGGGCCTCATGCACAACTCATCACCAACAGCTGGAATGGCGGCACGGGAGATTATTGGTTTCAATACCTGGCAGAAAGAGGGTTTATTGTTTTTTCTTTAGACACCAGGGGAAGTGCCAACCGGGGAAAAGCATTTGAACAAACCATATTCAGAAGAGCGGGAGACGTGCAAATGCAGGATTTGGAAACAGGTATCGCTTACCTGGAAAAACAACCTTATGTAAATGCAGATAAAATGGGTCTTTTTGGCTGGAGTTATGGTGGATTTCTGACCACGGATTTTGTGTTGAATCATCCCGGTGTTTTTAAAGCCGCTGTGGCTGGTGGACCAGTAATAGACTGGAGAGAATACGAGATTATGTATGGAGAAAGATACATGGACAAGCCACAGGAAAATCCTGAAGGCTATGCTGCTACTGACCTTACAAAGCAGGCCGGAAAACTAAAAGATAAACTATTGCTTATTCATGGCTTACAGGACCCTGTGGTGCTGCAACAGCATTCGGTGCGGTTTGTAAAAGCCGCGGTAGATGCCGGGGTGCAGGTAGATTATATGATTTATCCCGGTCACGAGCACAATGTGCTGGGCAAAGACAGGGCGCATCTTTACCAGAAAGTAACTGATTATTTGATGCAGTATATTGGGAATTAGAAAGTGGAAAGTGAAAAGTGAAAAGTGGAAAATTGAAGAAGATTCCGTAAGGCGGAGTAAAAAGTAAAAAGTAAAAATTAAAAATCGTAGACCTGCGAGGTGGAGTAAAAATCGAAGATCCCGCAAGGCGGAGTAAAAATCGAAGATCCCGCAAGGCGGGAGTAAAAAGTGTATACCTGCAAGGCGGAATAAAAATCGTAGACCTCCAAGACGGGAGTAAAAATAGTAGACCTGCAAGGCGGAATAAAAAAAGATTTCTCATATCATCTAAACCCTATCCCTAACGA
>JBBQYS010000167.1:0-6248 GCA_038208485.1 Chitinophagales bacterium | reverse complement strand
CGATTTTAAACCAAGCGAAGAACGGTATAAATTAATGGAAGACATAGTTCTCCGTATCTGTAACTACCTTGGTTATGATTTTAATACGGTTGAACTGGCGCTTCGTGATGGTGTTCCTTATGCCATTGATTTCTGTAACCCTGCTCCGGATGCAGAAGTAACGAGCGTAGGACAGGAAAACTTTGACTGGGTAGTAGAAACAGCTGCAAACTATGCTATAGAAAAAGCACAGGAACAAGTTCCCGGCGCTGATAACCTAACCTGGGGTGAGTACATAAAGCGTAGTGCGAATAAAGAGAAACTGTATTGAGAAGAGGAGAGCCGCTGAGGATTGTTTAGTATTGTTGAGGATTGTTGAGGATTGTTTAGTATTGTTGAGAATTGTTTAGTGTGGTTTAGGAGGTTTAGGAGGTTTGTAAGGTTTAGAAGTTTAGGGGTTTAGAAGGTTTAGCAGGTTGAGGGTTTAGAAGCTTAGAAGGTTTAGCAGGTTGAGGGTTTAGAAGCTTAGAAGGTTTAGAAGTTTAGAGGGTTTGGAAGTTTAGAGGGTTTAGAATATTCTTTAAGCACTCACGCCTCATCCCTCATCCCTCACCCCTCATCCCTCACACCTCACTCCTCATCCCTCACCCCTCATCCCTCACCCCTCACACCTCATCCCTCACTCCTCACCCCTCATCCCTAATCCCTCAAACCTCACCCCTCAAACCTCATCCCTCACTCCTCACCCCTCAAACCTCATCAAAAAATAACCATTATAATGTCCAACATTTCGTACAAGCAATTTACTTTAGGTGTAGAAGAAGAATATATGGTGCTCGATCCGCTGACCAAGGAGCTGAAAAGCCATGAACAAAAGATCGTGCTGGAAGCCTATAAGGTGATCAAAGACAAAGTAAAAGCCGAGATGCACCAGGCTGTGGTGGAAGTAGGCACAGACATTTGTGCGGATGTAGATGAAGCATTTATGGACGTAGGAACGCTCCGCAAAACCATCAGTGGAATTGCCGGAGAACTTGATCTCTGGATTGGTGCAAGTGGAACACACCCATTCAGCCATTGGGAACGTCAGCTCATTACACAGCATTCGCGGTATGATGCTATTGTAAATGAATTGCAGGAAGCTGCCAGGAGTAACCTCATTTTTGGATTGCATGTACACGTAGGGATGGAGACCCGTGAAATGGCTATTCATATTGCCAATAGTGCCCGCTATTTTTTGCCGCATATTTTTGCCCTTAGCACCAACTCTCCTTTCTGGGAAGGCAGGCAGACAGGGTACAAAAGTTTCCGCACAAAAGTATTTGAGAAATTTCCCCGTACCGGTATTCCTGATTATTTTGATACCATCGAAGCCTACGATAATTACGTCAAGCTTTTGGTAAAGACCAATTGTATAGACAATGCAAAAAAGATCTGGTGGGACCTTAGGGTTCATCCATTTTTTAATACAGTAGAATTTCGCATTTGTGATATTCCATTAACCGTTCACGAAACAACAGCCATCGCAGGATTGTTCCAGGGTATTTGTGCCAAGCTCTACAAACTCCGGGAGCAGAACATGAATTATATGATCTATAGCCGTGCTTTACTCAACGAAAACAAATGGAGGGCCAGCCGGTATGGAATAGATGGCAGCATGATAGACTTTGGAAAAGAAGCTGAAGTAAACACCAGGGTACTCATTTATGAACTCCTTGATTTCATCGACGATGTAGTACCACACCTCGGCAGCCAGAACGCCATTTCTCATGTACACAAAATGCTGGAGCAGGGCACCGGTGCCGACAGACAATTAAAAGTTTTCGAAGAAACCAAAAGCCTTGAAGCTGTGGTAGATTTCATCCACGACAGTTTCCTGGAAGGACTATAAAATAAAGTAAAATATAGATTTGAAATGGAAGACCGGGTGACCGGTCTTTTTTAAGTGGAAGGATTGTATTTTTTTGAATACTATATCGCCTGGTGATTAAACGGCTGTATCACCATTTCACTCACCACGGCACTTGAAGGCTGCTGGCAAAGAAACCAGATAGACTTGGCAGCTTCCTGCGCCATCACCATTTTGTCCCGCTGCACACGCAGGTCTATATTGTCCCAGAAAGGAGTATCTACGCCGCCGAGAAATAAATTGGTGATCCTGATCTCGGTTCTTTTTAATTCTTCACGTATACTTTGCATCATGCCTACGAGGCCATACTTTGAGGCGCTGTAAGCAGCTGCACCGGCCATTGGTATCTTCCCCAGGATGCCCGGTATATTGATGATCAAACCTTTTTTTACTTCTTTCATTTTTGGCAAAAAGGCTTTTACTAAAAGGAAAGGGCCGTATAAATTTGCATGGATGGATTGCAGGAACTCCGCTTCAGTAAGCTCATCAGTAGATTTTATGATACCGATGCCAGCTGCATTTAGCAAAATGTCAATTGAATCGTACTGCGCAAAGTATTGTTCTTTTAATGCTGTTATTTCTTCCGGCTTACTTATGTCGAGGGCGCATATTTTATCATGACTGAGGGATAATTCATCTGCCAGTGTTTCTAGTTTTTCTTTGTTGGTTGATGCTAAAAACAAGTTGGCCCCGCTTGATGCCAGTAGCTTTGCTGTCTTACTGCCAATACCACCTGTTGCACCGATGATTAAAATATTCTTTCCGTTTAAATTTTCCATTTTTTGCTTTATTTTTTATCGCTGTTTATATATTATCTCTTACTTATTTTGTTGTGGGTAATGGCCCTTTGCCTGCTGCATTTAAACCTGTCAATATCGTTTCCCCTAAGTGCTTCATGTTTTGTAGCCCGACCTTTTGTACGTTCCCGCCAGAGTTTAAAACTGGAGGCTTTCAATTCTTTCCGCATCAGTTTTATTACGTCCTCTTGTTTTAAACCAAACTGCATTTCGATGGACTCAAATGTGGTTCTGTCTTCCCAGGCCATTTCTATGATCCTGTCTTTTTCTACTGGGTTAAAATCTACTGTTATTGCCATTTCTAACTAGTCTTTATTATTTAGTGCGATTTCAGAAAAGATTGATTGTATCATTTCCTATCTGATGCTATTTAAACAATTTACCTGCAGTAATGTTTAGTCAACAAATAGTTTATCCGCATGGCAATTTTCAACAGTTCAGACATTCATTCCTGGGAAAGATTTTACCGGGCAAATTTTATCAATAGCCTCACAGGTTTTAAATCTGTGAACCTGATCGGGACAGTAAATGCGGAGGGGCAAACCAACCTGGCTATTTTTAGCAGCATTGTTCATATTGGATCTAATCCGCCATTGGTTGGTTATATCAATCGTCCATTGGCTTCAGCTCCTCATACGCTGGATAATATAAAAACGAAGGGAGACTACACGATAAACCATATCCACCCTTCCTTTGTACAACAAGCGCATCAAACGAGTGCTAAGTATGAGGCAGGTGTAAGTGAGTTTGAGGTAACGGAACTCACGCCGGAATTCCATGGAAATATTGCAGCTCCCTTCGTAAAGGAAAGCCACATTAAATATGCACTGTCATTAGAAGAAATTATACCTATAAAACTAAATGATACTTTCCTGGTAATTGGGAAGATTACACACATTCAATTAGAAAGGGACATTGTTTCGGCAGATGGTTTTCTCCACCTGGAAAAAGCTCATTCAATTTCCTGTAATGGTTCTGATGGATACTACAAGACCGAACTTCTGGCCAGGTATCAATACGCTCAACCTGGTTTTGAAACAAAAAGGATTGTTTAAATCAATCTATAGCATTAAGTAGTGATTCGCAAAACTCAAACAGAGTATGCGCTCCCTCAGGAAATCGTATTTTATTTTGAAAAATTGCTGCAAGGTAATTTGCATTTTAAAGAATGCAGAGTCACACCTATCACTGGCCTTGAATTTTTCTTTTCTTTTTGTTCAGGCAAAAAGAGAAGAAGGTACTCTTACATTTTGGAACAATATAGCATGTAGGTAACAGTGGAAATACAAATATTCTACATCATCCTATCAGTTTAATTTTTTGGCAGAAAACGTGTATCAACAAGCTTAATATTTATATTTTTATTCCGCTGAACGACCCTATCCAGTTTCTTAATCGAATTCAGAAGGTTTGCTGTGTCTTTGGTTAAGTTATAATTCGGCACAGCTGTATTATTTGTAGAATCACCAGGATTATTTGGCGCAACCGGCCTGGTATCTTCCTCAGTTATCGTTGTCACCTGTGCAGATATAGTGCGGAGTTCCAACATTCTTCGGCTCATCTCTTCGGTAAACGAAGCATAACGGATACGGAGTGTGTCATTACAAGGATCTGAATTAACCGAAAAAAAATAATTACGCATACCCGTGGTAAAAGTGATATTGTCCTGGTTAAGTTTCTCCTGCAGTTCCCTCACCTGGTTTTTTACATTAACCCCTATTCCCATTTCTCCTGCAGAGTCAACAATTTTGTCTAACAAATTTGTAGTAAAATTTACTTCTGCATTGTAATCGCTGGCTACAATAGGGAAGGCTTTGCTGGGATACTTATAACGAAAAACCGGTTTGGCGCCACAGGTTACCTGCTCCTGTTCATCAGGTGCAGCTGGTGAAGTAACCTGGCGGATTATAAAGAAAATAACCATCCCTATCAAAAGCACGATCACGCCATAGATAATTGCTTTGTTCATAGTTGTTTTTTTAAAAGTTCAATGTGTACAAAAGAGAGGGTGAGGGAACTGGTGGAATATGGTAAGACTTCTACTTTCATAAACGGATGTATTATTTAAATTTTAAATGTAGAAAGAATTAACGGTAATTCAAATGCACTGCTTTCTTGAAAGGCTATTGTTCAGGTAGTCTTTTTTTTGATTCCGATACCTTGTAAACTAAAACAGGATTTGCATCAATCTTCAATAGTACTTAATTGTGGAGTCATTTACTGAAACTGTCTTATTCTTCACAATAATAATCCTACCCCAGCGTTCACTTTGGACAGTTGCTACCTGGATATCTTTTGAGTAAATATGGACAAGTCATCAATCAAAAGAGTTCAAAATTTAAAAAAGGCTATACCATTCATACACATCAAAGAATGGTTTAGTTTAAATCCACTACATAACTGTATTTTTGGGTGCATTCCAAATTGTCGCTCCTGATTTCGGTCGGTGAGGACACCGACCGAGGCTATGCCGTGGTTTGTGTCTGCACAAACCACTTGCTGCTGCGACAATTTGAAATGCACCCGTATTTTTGACCTCTCATTTCCAAATATTAGTTTTATATAATTTTTTATTGTAGTAAAATTCATTCCAAAAGTCCATTCTATACAATGAATCAAATTGAGCTGACGAATATCTTCCTGGATCAAAGCAAAGACTTTGTTTGGTTAGTTAACCTTGACTTCAAGTTGATTTACGCCAATAAAAGTTATCTAAGCGTTGTGAAAATGGTTACGGGGAAGGAACAGAAGATAAACGAATCTGCATTTGTAGAAAGTTATAGTGATGAATATTCTGAAAAATGGAAAGCCTATTATAGCAGGGCACTTAAAGGAGAAAAATTTGAAATAGAAGAGCATCACTCTCTCCCCGAAACAAATGAAATACAATATAGTCAAGTTACCTTTGAACCTTTAAGAGGTGATGATAACGAAGTTTTTGCCGTTGCTTGCCTCTCAAGAGACATTACACGTATAGTAAAGCAAAGGTCGGAAGCGCATCAAATGATCGATGCTTCGTTAGATATTTTTTGTACGATCAATGAACAGGGCAATTTTGTGCATGTGAGTGCTGCGGCCGAAAAGCTTTGGGGGTACTTACCCGAAGAATTAATTGGGAAACCTTTCCAGGATTTTATTTTGGAAGAAGATGTGTCCAAAACCCTCGAAACGGCTGCTGCTGTTCTTAGTGGGCAAGACATTAAGATTTTCGTTAACCGGTACAAGAAAAAAGATGGTGGGATTGCCTACAATTCATGGTCGGCAAGGTGGGATGCTACTACCAGGCTCATGTATTGTGTGGCCAGAGATGGTAGGGAAAAAATGGAGCAGGAAGAAAAAATTGAGCAAAGCGAGCAACGTTTTAAAGCATTGGTTCAGGAGGGTTCTGACATGATTGGTATACTAGATGCAGATGGGAATTATATGTATGTTAGTCCTACCAGCACGTCAGTTCTTGGGATGGCACCTGAAGAATTTATTGGAAGAAATGCCACCGAATTCATCCATCCGGAAGATGTGGAAAGAACCTTAGGCAGTTTGCAAAAAATAAGCACCGAAAATAA
>JBBQYS010000166.1:0-6343 GCA_038208485.1 Chitinophagales bacterium | reverse complement strand
AACATTTATTTTTATTTTTTTCACAATAAATTTTTTAATGTTTTTTGTTTTTTTTTTTTTTTTATTTAACCTGCTAAAAAAAAACCCCGCAAATAAAAAAAAATAACTCGACTCCATTGCCGACTATAGCTACTGCATTATACAATGGAAATCCAAAAATATTACCAGGAGGATTACCAAAGAACGCCCAGGTATGTATCCATACAACACCAAATGCCGCTATTGCCCGGAGGCCATCAATAGCAAGAATTCTCTTTTTAGGATTCAATCAAATAAAGTTCAATACAAATTATACTAATCTTAAACATAAATTTTTCATCTAAAAATTTCTAATAATTTTTTGCCTTCCTCATTCCAATTTAATTTATCTTTTGCCAAATGCCAGTTATGTAATTTCTGCTGGTACAGTTTTTCAGGAAGTAAATATTCCTGCAGGCATATTGCCAGGGCTTCTACA
This sequence comes from Chitinophagales bacterium, assembly GCA_038208485.1. GTDB lineage: Bacteria > Bacteroidota > Bacteroidia > Chitinophagales > Chitinophagaceae > Ferruginibacter. The sequence goes on along the minus strand of JBBQYS010000166.1, from coordinate 5,886 downwards.
TTTCCCTGCTCATATTGCAGACCAGTCCGATAGACTTCATTGAATTCTTTTTGTGCAGCAGTATCCGTAAGAATTATGGCTAATCCCGCAGAGAGGTAAGTAAATATTTTATTAGTCAGGCATATATCACGATTGATGGGTGAGGATTGCTCTACGGCTAACCCTACATCCGCCTGCGCTGCAACTTTGTCTATTTCACCCGGAGGGACTACACCTTTTATGATCAGTTGTGCTGACAAATCACCCAAAATATTTCGAAATTCTCTCAAAGTTTCATCCGCGATTTTACCTACAACAGTTAAGGATATTTTTGGATTGTTTACAACTTTCATGGCCAGTAGAACCGTCACCAAACCACGATCTGGCCCTACAGTCTGACTGAACCAAAAAAGTTTCAAGTTCTCTCCAGGTTTAAACACCGGAGTTTTTGCACTTAAAGGAAAACAATTGTTTATTACGATTACCGGGCATCTGAGATGCGGAAAATGCAACATCTCTTTTTTTTCAATTAATGGGCTGGCAAAGCTTATATAATTACAGGAGGGTAAATATTTATCTTCCAGGTATTTAATTCTTATTTCATCTGAGGCAATCATGTGGCTTACTTCCCCGCGGTGGTAATCTTCAAAATCAAAACCGCATTTTGCTTTATTTGAGGCGGCAGCATTTACCACCACCGCCAAAGCGCCCAAATTGTGACCAATAAAATAATCGGCTTTTATGGAACAAGCGGCTTTTAATAATTCTGTATAACATCTTGTCTGGGCTTTTTCAGCAACCAGGGACTTACAAATAGCTTTGGAACTTAAAAACCTGTAAAATTTAAACCTGAGTTTTGTGTAATAAAACTTGAATTTGTTTTGTGATGGACTTCCGCCAATCAAAATTGCTTTCCATTTGGAATGTTCTAATATAGTTTTATCTGCTTCATCTGCCCAGTTTATCCAATGACAATACAACATAGTAACATCATGCCCAGCATTGGAAAGAGCTTCGGCTTCTTTTACAATGCGTGGATTTACAGAAGGCTGGCCTGGTGTGATTAAAACTATTTTCACCATTTCTTATCAGCTATAAACTGACTTTCTTTTTTAATAAATAAAACATCCATCTGGTAGAGTGCAAGATCAGAAGGGCGCCGGATAAACTGACTTATGTCGTATACCTGGAACCCTAGCTCGTCCATTTGATTTATAATATCAATAAACAGAACAGAATTATTGGAAATTTCTAGAATTGTCACCTCGAGCAGGCAAAATTCTACGGTTGCTAAAGTTTTTATACTTCCTTTTAAAACTTCAGACTCATGTCCCTGTACGTCCAGTTTTAAAAAATTCACCAACCCGAAATTTTTAAGTGCCAATATGCTATCAACGGTAATAGTGGTTAAAAGATGATGAGGGTAGTCAGTGTCCCCTGTATTGACTTCTTCAATGTGGCTCGCTGTTTCATTTTGAAGAAAAGAAAAAGTTTTATCCTTTTCTGCAGATAATAGTCCAATGTGAAAATCCAGACCTGAATATTGAGTGCAGATCTTTTTCAAGCACGCCCTTTTGCCCTCCTGAGCTTCTATCATCAGTATTTTAGTACCTGGAAAAACTTCCAGGAAAGCCAAAGACCAATGTCCTTCATAAGCACCTCCATCTATGACTCCGTCAGGTGTAAAGCCGACCGACTTTAAATGCTGTAAAGTGCGGTGTAAGGAAGGAACGCCAAGATGATCTTTTACATCTCGCTTCCATTTTTCAGGCAAAATTTTCTTTAAAATTTGTCTCATTATGATTGTGATATCACCTCAATTAGTTTTTTACTTTCCTTTTCCCAGTTATACTTTTGCTTTGCCAGGAGTAGGTTATGTTGCTTTTGTTGAAGCAGTTTTACAGGATCTTTATAATTACTGATACACTCAGCCAGCTGCCGTACATCACCAGGTAGAAAGGAACAACCTGCATTTGTTTCATCATTAAAATTCTTTTGTGCAGTTGTCTCAGAAAAAATTATGGCATTCCCGGCTAATAAGTAGGTAAATATTTTATTTGATAGAGCTAAGTCATTATTCATTGAAAAACCCGGCTCCAGTGCAAGGCCTACATCATGTTTCTCTGCCAGGGGATGCAGTTCATGAGGCTCTATGATGCCAGCAAAAATGACTTTACCCACAATCTTTTTTGCAGTAGATAGAAATGATGCGGCTATATCATCTCTGATTCGTCCAACCAAGGTGAGACTTATGTCTTTATCATTAAGGAAGATTAACGCCTCAAACAAACATTCCAATCCCCTATTTGGGCCTACTGTCTGGCTAAACCATAAAAGTTTTAATTCTTTACCTGGTTTACCCGCCTCAGGTGCTAGTTCATTTATGCTAAAACAATTTTGTAATAACACATATGGTTTTTTAAATAAAGGGAAATCTTTCAGGATCTGTTGTTGTATGGGCTCACTGGAAAAACTTAGATAATCAACCTTTGGTATATATTTTTTTTCGAGGTAGATTTTCTTTTCTGTACTTAATATGTTATCAATCTCGTACTCATTGCGATGGTAGTCTTCAAAATCAAAAGCGCATTTTGAATGATTAATAGTTGCTGCATTTACTACTACCGCCAATGCCCCAAGGTTATGACCGATATAAAAATCTGCTTTCAGCCGAATCGCTTTTCTTAATAACAAGTTGTAGCATCTGGCCTGGCTATTTTCTGCAAGGCTATATTTGAAGATGCGATAATTACTAAGAAATTTATATAGCTTAAATAAAGTTTTTGTAAAATAATAACTGACCCTGTTTTCAGATGGGGATCCACCCACTAAGATTGCTTTCCACGGAGAATGATCTACAATACTTTTATCAGTTTGATCTGCCCAGGATATCCAATGACAATACAATAGAATTACTTCATGCCCCGCTGCTGAGAAAGCATTTGCTTCTTTTACAATCCTGGGATTGAGAGAGGGCTGCCCTGGTGTAACAAGCACAATTTTCATTCTATAATTTTCATTTTATACATTTCACATGACTTGCGGTTGTTTTTAGTTTCTTTCCCGGCTTTTTTTAAAGTAAAGATGATACAATTTTTTTCGGAGCTGTATAAAGAAATATTTCCTCTTCCCTGCCTCTCCGTTCTACTTAATCACGAAATGTAAATACTCTTTTATAATTACACTCACATCAAATATCTCTGCTGCTTTTGACCGGCAAGCATCCCTGTCAAAATTTTCCAGACTTTGTATTGCGTGGATCATTTCATTTTCATCATTCACTTTAAAACCTGTTACTCCTTCATCTACAACTTCTTCTACCGAACCTTTAGTGTATGCTATTACGGGAGTGCCGCAAGCCATGGCTTCTATCATTACTATGCCAAAAGGTTCATTCCATTCTATAGGCATAAGCAGGGCCTTGCTTTTACCTAACCATTCATTTTTCTGTGCATCGTTTACCTGCCCAATGTATTTAATTTGCCTCCCATCAATAAGCGGCTTTATCTCATTTTCAAAGTAGTCTATTTCTTCCGGCAAGGAGGAGACATTTCCGGCAATGATCAAATCATGGCCGGTAGCCTTTGCAACAGCTATAGCTGTATGGCAACCTTTTATTCTTTCAATTCGTCCTAAAAAAATTAAAGGGGCGTTCGCAGGTAAATCCGAAGTACAATCATAAACCGAAAAATCAATACCATTGTGTACGGCTTTCCAGTTGCCCGGAAGCCGGGCACGACTCAAAAGGTTTGCACTACAACCAGTAAAAAACAGGTTTTTGTTAGGCAATTTTGTAATGTATTCAATATTCCTGGCAGTAATTTCCCTTTGGTAAGTCATGATCTTTTTTACCGGTTTATTCAGCACGGGAATCAGGTAGGCAAGTCTCCCAAAACTATGAATGAGATCGAAACGTTTATGATTTTTTAAAAGGAATTTCCAGGCTGTAGGAATCGCCAGTAAAGCATCTTGCTTTTTTGGCGGGAAACCAGGCTTACCAAAATTATGCACGATACACCCATCAACCTTTGAACCGGAGGTGATGAATAACTCAACCTCATGGCCCTGTCTTATATATTCTTTTGCATAGAGATCTATTAATCTTTCTATTCCTCCATACCCCGTGACAGGAATTAAAATACCCGGATCCATTACCATTAAAATTTTCAAGGTCTTTCTTGTATTATTTGATTATAAATCAGTGAATATTCCTCGCCAACAGTTTCAAAAGATTTTACTGCTTCAATATGTTTTTTGGCCTCTGACAAGAGGTGGGGATGTTGTATTATTTTTTTGATCTTTTCTTTCAGGTCCTGGCTATCATTAAATTTAAATAACCACCCGTTTTTGCCGTCTGCTATTTGTTCAGCATTCCCATAGACATCACTTCCTACAACCGGAACTTTCACAGCAAATGCTTCCTGTATGACTAGTGGACTCATCTCGCAGATGATACTGGGAATGCAAAGGCAATGGTGAAGTTTAATTGCTGCTGTGATTTCCTGCGGTGGAATGACACCATGCCAGGTAATGTTTTTATTGTTTTTAGTTTTATGCCGCAAGGCTTCATAATAACCATTCTCTGCAGCTGCGCCATAGATGCTCAGGGAAACATTTTCTTCCTCTAATTCCTGAACGGCTTCCGTTAACAGGTGTAAACCTTTATCCTCAATAATGCGCCCTATATAAATAATGCGCAATGGTAAATTAAAATTTCCCTCTCTTACATCCTCTTCCTGTGCTTCTGCAGGCAATCCCTGGGTAACATGAAATAGTTTCTCCTGTGGCACACCATTTAGCAGGAGTACATTTTTATACCAGCTGGTAAGCGCAACTATCCCTTCTCCCAACCGGCTCATTTCGGCAAGTTCATTTTTTAATCCCCGTATCATAAAAGGAAACCCAAGCGCAGTACCGGCCCGGTTATTCCAGTTTCTGCTGTTGTAGCCAACCTGGAATAAACCACTTGCCACGGAGAGTAACCCCCTTGCTTTTAACCCCGTGATTTTTTTTGTGCTGTATATACAGGCAGTGCAGCGTATAGGATCTGTATAACCGTCGCAAGGAATTTCGTTTTTGAACCTTAAAGTGCCGGTGCTGCAGGTGTAGCCTGCGATGTGAAGCGTAAACAGCATTTTTATACCCAGCCTGGCGGCTACACGTACATGCGGCATCCCCACACCATTGCTACCACCAATACTGTGAAAATGAATGAGCGCCGGATTTTCTTTTTCTAAAATTTTCTCAAAGGCCACCACACCTAATGGTATTTTCTTATTCATCTTCAATTCACGGTCGACAACCGAAGGCTCTGCAAACTGCAGTACCCGTATGCCTTGATATTCATATTCATTATCTTCTTGCTTACCATAATTTGGAAAGAGCACTGTCACAACATACCCCTTGTTTTGTAAGAATTTTGCAAGGTGCAAACAGTAAATTTCTGTACCGGCTACCTGCGCAGGGAGGAAATGATTTAGGCAGAGAAAGATTTTCAATTTATTATTTTCTTTATCGCAACAACCGCACAATAGGCAGAGAATGACCTCGATCTAAAATGATGTATTTTTCCCAACCCCGGGATCAAACGATCTACCAGCCACAGCATTTTGCGTTTTACTAAACTTAAATTTTCGTGCCCGTGCCAGAACCAAAAATTACCTGTGTCTCCGCTAAATAATATTTCAAAATCATTTTCTTGCAATTGCTTGCGCCATTCCTCAGGCTGCATACTATTTATGTTATAATGCGATAGGTTTTTTTGATCAAAAGTTTTATGAAGCCAATGCTGAATATTACCGGCAAAGTTTGGGGTAGTTATCAGCAGCATCCCGCCTGGTTTTACGCATGTTATATGATCTGCAATAACATCTTTATAATTATTAAAATGTGCGATAAAGCCAAAAG
>JBBQYS010000165.1:0-6413 GCA_038208485.1 Chitinophagales bacterium | reverse complement strand
AATTACATTGAGAAGGAATTCGCACTTGATAAGCAAAAAAATTTTCTTACAAAAAATATCCGTGATGTTGTTGAGAATACTATAAAGAATAAAGAGAAGGGGGCGAAAATTTCTAAGACAAGACTTTATACAAATCTTTTATCAAGCCAGCCACTAGCTTTTAATGTATTTGCAGAGTTGTCAATTGACAAAAAGTTAGCGACCCGATTTTTTAGCCAGCAATTTCCAAATAAAATTAAAGAAATAACGAAAATAATGTTTGAACACTCTGACGGACGGGGAAATCTTGAATATACAGGAGATCATTCAGCATTTGACGTCTTTGCTGAGTACGAAACGCTAAATGGAAAAAGTGGGTTTATCGGAATTGAGGTTAAGTATTCAGAAAGTTTGAATGATACACCTTCATCACACAAAGCGAAATATGAAGAATTAGCAAACAATTCCCAACTTTTTAAAGAAGGGAGTTTAAGCTTTTTGAAGAAAAAACCAATTCAACAAATTTGGAGAGATCATTTGCTTTCACTTGCGCACCTGAATCACCAAAACAAGAAATACGATGAAGGGTTTTTTCTTTATCTATATCCAGAAAGCAATAAGGAATGTCAAGATGGTGTTACTAAATACATCCAACAATTCAATTCTTTTAGCGATGCTACCAATACACATAACGAAAGTTTAACTGGGTTTTATTTAAAAGATCTAAAGAACTTTATGCTTGACCTTTATCAAATCAGTCAAGCAGGCTGGGCAAAGAATTTAATTCTTCGTTATTTTGGTGACATGAAAAGAAATAAAAAGTAGGACATGCTGCGAACATCCAGTTATTACTATGCTATTAGAATACAACAAATGTATTACTTCAACAAGTATGATATTTTATTTTTCTCAGTAAACTGGACCAATTCCTGCAGCATATGAAATGTAAAACCTGGCAACTTCAATAAAGAAGCTACATCCTTTTGCAGGATATCTCCCACTGTTTTAAAATTTTGTTTTACTGCAGTTGTTTTAAAATCCTCGGAGAACGGGAGGTCGTTGATGGATTGTACCAGGCAATCTTTTTCAGCTTTACTTACCATGGGGATTGAAAACTTACCTGTTCCGCAGTAAGGATTTTATAAATAAATTAGCGTGGAACACAGCTTACCGCAACTGAGGAACTGCGAAGTCCTTCCCGCTAATAAACCGTGCCCACGCATAGCGTAGGCGATCGGTCTATCTTCTTAGCGGGATTTTGAAAATTCGCAGTTTTCAGTATGCCAGTTGATAGCTAATCGCTACTAAATATGTACAACCTTTAAGTGATTAATTTCATTTAACAAATATAGTTTAAAGGCACAAAAACCAGTTTGTGTTTTTACCCGGCAGATTCCGAGGTTTTTCTCTCTTCCTGTGAAGCATCAGTGTTTTGGTATTTCCTAAAAAGTATTTGCATATCATTACTTACTTTTTTATCCAGGATCTTGGCATAATGCTGTGTTGTCTGCAACCTGGTATGTCCGAGCATTTTGCTAACGGTTTCTATGGGTATTCCATTTGAAAGTGTAACTGTGGTAGCAAATGTATGACGGGCAATGTGAAATGTCAGGTCCTTGGTAATGCCACAGCAAGCAGAAATTTCCTTTAAGTATGCATTCATTTTCTGATTGGATAATATGGGTAATAATCTTTCCCTGTTAATCACCTGCGGATGATTAGAATATTTTCCCAGGATGGCAAGTGCCGGTGGCAGTAAGGGGATCCGGGATGCCGTTTCAGTTTTTTGCCGGTGTGTAAAAACCCATTTTTCGCCATCAATGCCAAGGGCAATATTATTAGGCGTTAAATTAAGTACATCAATGTATGAAAGCCCGGTATAACAACTGAACAGGAAAATATCTTTGACCAGGTTAAGCCTGTCTGTGATGAAATGTTTTTGGTGCAACAGTTCCAACTCATTCTCGGAAAGGAATTCTCTATCCAAGACTTTCATTTTAAATTTATAACCGGCGAAAGGGTGTTTATCGATCCAGTTTTTTGTAACACATGCTGTAATAATTTTTTTAAAACTCTGCAGGTATTTGGCAGTGGTATTCAAATCAATCTTCTTTTGTGACCGCAGATAGAATTCAAAATCACAAAAGAATTCCAGATTAAGAGACTTTAAACTGATGTCGGTGACTGAATATTTATGTAGCAGGAATGCCTCTAAATGGTTTAAAACTGTATTAAACTTCACCCAGGTTCCCCGGGAATAGCCATTTCCGATCAATGAATTGATATCATCATTGTGTTGCCTGAAAATGGGTACCAACTTCCTTTGTTTTTCTACCACTCCAAAATACTGATTTTTTAAATTCTCTGCTGTGACAGGTTCACCCCGTGCCTCCAGTTTACTCTGGCAGCTAAGCAGCTTAGTTTTAATGAGCGATAAATGGTTGTTAATCTCTTTGCCCTCTGGAGTTTTGGCTGTTGCCATCTGGGCCCTGGGATCCCATTCCCGGACTGTTACTTCCCGCTGGGCAGACATCTCGACCCTTTTACCATCTACAGTAACTCTTACCCATAATGGAGCTTTTCCATTCTTAATACGATTTTTGCTAATCCAGAACAGGATTGCAAATGTTTGAAGTGTATTCATTTTGCTAACCTTTTAAATGTTAAAAAACAGATTAAAGGCACCTCAGCTTTTTGTACGTTCGTGTTGTGAAAAACAGGCGGGAAGCGGTTTTTAATACCCCTCGGTTAGCAAACTTATGAAAAATGTTTGCTAACCGAATTGCTAACCTCCATAATGAAATATTATGGTCAACCTTAGCAGGTAGCAAAAACAAAAGCCGCTTAAAATCAGTATTTTAAGCGGCTTTAGAATGATTTGGGATGATTGCGGCGGAGAGAGAGGGATTCGAACCCCCGGAAACTTGCGCTTCAACGGTTTTCAAGACCGCCGCATTCGACCGCTCTGCCATCTCTCCGCGGCAAAAGTACGGTTACGGAGATTTTATTCCAAAAGTTTTACAAAACTATTTATTCTGTTTCCTTATCCTTCACCACCACAAGGCTCTTTAACTCAACAGTGATAGGCATTACACCAACCTGCAGCACTGCTTTTTTTCCACGGATCTCTTTTACAATACCCACCTGCCGGTTCTGTTTCATCCTCACTTTATAACCAATTTTAATCTCACCTCCTACTTCTTCAAACTTTTCATTCAACTTCTTTTGTTGCTTCTCCATGGTTATCTTTTCTTTTTGTTGGAACAACAGTGCATGTATCATTTTAACCACTTTATCCTTATCCTCGGTCTTGCGCCATTCAATTACCATTGCCTTTAGCCGCCGTTCCATATCTTTTAAATAAATGATCTTATCTGCGGCTATCCTGTTTTGCAACTGCAGTCTTTCTACTTCCTGCAGGTGTTTTTCTTTATCCAATACTTGCTCCATTTCTTTTTTCAGGGCTTCATTTTCTTTAAGCAGGATTTTCAATTGTATTTTTTCTTTATCAATATGCTGCAGGTCCTGCTCGGTGCGGTTAAGCAGTTTATCCAGGCTAAAATGATCATCATCCACCAGTTTTCTTGCTTTGTCTATCAGTCTTTTCTCCAGGCCGATCCTTTCAGCAATGGAAAAAGTATAAGAGCTTCCCGGTTTGCCCACAAGCAGTTTATACATGGGCAACAGGTTCTTTTCGTCAAACTGCATAGCGCCGTTTATAATACCTGATACTTTATTGGCCATTACTTTTAAATTAAGGTAATGGGTGGTAACAATACCAAAACTGTGTTTAATGGCCAGTTCTTCCATGATCACTTCTGCAAAAGCACCTCCGAGGTTTGGATCACTGCCGCTGCCGAGCTCATCAATAAAGAATAAGGTCTTGCCGTTTGCATTTTCCATAAAATGCTTCATGTTCTTTAAATGCGATGAATAGGTACTCAGCTCAAATTCGAGACTCTGCGTATCGCCAATATGGATCATGATTTGTTTAAAAATACCCATCTCACTGTCGGGGTGAACCGGCACCAGCAAACCACTCTGTAACATCAATTGCAACAGCCCAACTGTTTTTAAAGTAACCGTTTTACCGCCGGCATTAGGCCCGCTTATAACCAGTATCCGCTGCTTTTCATTCAAGGTAAGATCAACAGGAATGGTAGTTTTATTATTGCTCTTATTGTAGAGGTATAACAAAGGATGGTATGCCTTTATAAGTTTTACATGCGCCTTATCCATTACAACCGGAAAATTGCCATTGTATTCAGCAGCAAATTTTGCTTTAGCTCTTATAAAATCAAATTCGCCGGCAATATCAAGATAATTTTTTAACAGGCCGCCATACATGCTTAAGTTCTGGGTAAGCTTTCGCAGTATTTTATATACTTCTTTACGTTCGTCATTCTCCAGTGAAAAAACATCGTTGTTCAATGCGGTTGTTTCTTCGGGCTCAATAAATGTAGTTCTGCGACTTTCGCTTTCGCCATGCAGTATTCCTTTTATCATACGTTTCTGCTCTGCAAAAACAGCCAGTACCCTCCTGCCGTTCAAAAAACTTTCTTCTATATCTGCCAGGTAACCCTGCTTGTTTAATTTACTTGCCAGCCTGTCAAAAACTTTACGCAGCTCATTACGCTTGCGGTATAAATTCATCCTGATTGCAGCCAGCTCTTCGCTGGCACTATCCTTTACCTGCCCGCTTTCATCAAGGGTCTCATCAATCAGTTCTATAATAACTTTTTCGTAATAGGAATCTTTGATGATCTTTGTAAGTGCCACATAAGCTGTCCTGCGTTCGGTATCAAACCATCGAAAAACATTGCTGGTATTCTCAGCCAGCCGCCTGATGAGTAAGAATTGCTCGCCATTTAAAACAGCTCCCGGTATAGCCACCAGCTTGAGTTCTTTACTTAGGTTATGTGTAAAATCATTAGGGAAATGCTGTCCGCTTTGTTGCAACAGCTTAAATTCATTTGTTTGCTGCAGCTCAGTGAGTATAAACTCTTTTTTGGTATGCAGTCTCAGTTGTTCCCCTTTTGATTTTGCATACTCGGTACGGCAATGCAGTGCCAGTAAGGTTTTTACCTTTTCATATTCCAATTGCACCAATGCTGATTCCGGAAAAAACTTCATGGCCTCATTTCCCCACCGGAGGATTTTAATTTATAAGAAGCAAAGGTAATTGCTTATTCTATATTTTGACCTCCAATTGCGACTGTTAAACTTTTGTTGCTATAAATTGTTATCCAATCTATGCCAATTACCTTTGCGTAAGTAATAAAAAAAAGATCATGTTAAAAATCCTGTTTATTTCTGTTGTAAGTTTTGTAGGATTAAGTTCCTGTGCACAAAAAAACAACAATTCAAAGTCAAAAAAAGATACTAAAGCTATGACCACATCCAATGTAAAATTAGATACTGCAACTTTTGGCACCGGTTGTTTCTGGTGCACCGAAGCCATCTTTCAACAACTGGAAGGTGTTGAAAAAGTTACCAGTGGCTACAGTGGCGGTACCGTGGTAAACCCAACCTATGAAGAAGTAACCAGCAAAACTACCGGCCATGCCGAATGCCTGAATATTATTTACGACCCGGCAAAAATAACTTTCGATGAATTGCTTGAAATTTTCTGGCAAACACATGATCCTACAACATTGAACCGCCAGGGTGCTGATGTGGGTACACAATATCGCAGCGTGGTGTTTTATCATAATGAAGAACAAAAAAATAAGACCGCTAAATACAAGGCTGACCTAAACAAGAGCGGCGCATTTAATAATCCTATTGTAACAACATTAGAACCATTTACTGTTTTTTATCCGGCAGAAGCTTACCACCAGAATTATTATAAGAACAATACCTCACAGGGCTATTGCCAGTTTGTGATAAGACCCAAGGTTGAAAAATTTGAGAAAGTATTTAAGAACAAGCTTAAGAAGAACTAGGCTAAGAGGAAAAAGGAGAAAAAGAGAAAAAGATGAAAAGAGAAAGCAGGAATTATTGTTCCTGCTTTTTTATTTTTTGCAAAGAGGACAACCTGGAAAACTGAACAATTTTTTCCTTTCCTCTTTTCACCTCTTAGCTACACAATCTTTTAGTTCTGCTTAAAATTAAATGGGTCCTTAGTGACCTTTTTCTTTTCTTTTTCCGGCATCGGTTCTCCTTTATGGCAGGTATAACAGGTTACCGCTTGTACCTGCTCCGCTTTTACCATTTCATTGAACTGGAAATATTTTTTGTTGATATCCATCGTCATCCGCATCATGTGACGGGCAATTTCCTTTTCAGCTTTATCATCTTTGTCAAACATCAATGTATCGGCTTTTTTATCCCTTACATGGCAATACTTACAATCCACGCCCAGCATTACATTGAAGCCATCCATTATCCTGTCCAGCGAATCGCTGCTGATATTTTTAGGAAGCACCTGCAGG
>JBBQYS010000164.1:0-6414 GCA_038208485.1 Chitinophagales bacterium | reverse complement strand
TTCAGTCGCACCTTCGCATATAAAGCCAATCTTTAACAAGGCACGCCTCCACCCAAAACATTTGTCAACCAGGCTTCGTCCATTTGTAATCCAAATAGATCCTTCTCAGTTAACTGTTTTGCTTTTGTTATTCCATCTTCTTTGTTCAAAATAATCATTTCTTCAGGTAACAAATTATTGACTATAGTTTGCGAGTGAGTATTCATCCAAATGTAGTGACCTTTTTCTTTGCAAATCGTCCTTATAAATTTTACAAGTTCAGTAAGAACGTACGGATTCAAGCCATTTTCTGGTTCTTCTATACACAAAAATTGAGGCTCTTCAGATTGATAAATTGCAGTGAGGATACAGAGAATATTAAATGTGCCATCGCTGATGAGATTTTTGCCGAATGGCTTTTCATAACCTGCTTCATAAAATTGTAAAACAGGTGTTTCACTCAGTCCTTTTTCAATTTTAATATTTTCAAATCCAGGTCGTACGAGATTTAGCCAGTCGATAATGCCTTCAGCTTTATCTTCTAATAACAATCTTTGAAGAACGTATTCTAAATTATCACCGTTGAAATTTAATTTTTTAGAAGAGCTTGAAGTGTTGATTTTGTTTGCCTCACGAGTGTTTAAGAAAATTCTAGAAAAATTATCTAGGAATAGTTTTTTAAATTCAACTCCCTCATCTAAAAACAGTGGATTTGAGTCCTGTCCTTTAACATCATCATAATCTTTTACGAAGTTCAAAAAGAAATTTTCTCCATTTATTATATCCACACGAAGTGTGTCTCTCAACAATTTTTGATTAAAAAAAGCTGATTTTCCACCAAAGATTTCATCAACTTCCTGCCAGTTATTAAAGTATTTAAAATTCAAGTACTCCAATGCCTCAAATACATTCGTCTTTCCCACGCCATTAGCTCCAACAAACACAGTAAATGGATTTATATTTCGCAATTCAAAATTGACTAGGGATTTATAATTATGGATGGAAAGTGATTGCATATTACCCGTAAAGATAGAAAACAAGTGGTAATAATTACCAGATTTTGACTGAACGCTTGTAAGTTTGTTAGAGAGAAATAATTGCTTTCATTCATAAAAAAAGCCCCTTCAAAAAAGAAGAGGCTTCACTATATTTTTAAAAATTTATTGTCCCTGACCGTGGCATTGTTTATACTTCTTGCCACTACCACAAGGGCATTGGTCATTTCTGCCTATTTTAGGCTCTGCTCTTATAGGTTCTTGCTTTACAGCAGGTGACGGGTCAAAATAGTCATTCTCATTTGCCGCATAATCTTGACCAGCACTATCTACTGTATCTTTTTTGTTCGTCATCTTACCCATATCCGTTTTATTCTCTCTGCCTTCTTTTATCTGTGCAGGGCTACTTTGCTTGGCTCCATAGAAAGAAGAATGCCTGCCTTATAAATGGATGATAGAAATTGCTTGCGCCTCATAATGGTGATAAAAATAGTGTATTTACCAACAAGAAAATTCCGGTAACATTTGTTGAAATCTTTAGAATATTAATTCCGCATTTTATAAAAAATATATTTTCTTCCTAGACGATAATAATAATAATAATGGTAGTCTTTACTAGCCTACCTATACAAAATTATGACAGTTAGAAAATAGAATAACAATAGGACTTACGATGGTGCAGGCAAGTCTGCAGCAACATAATTTTAAAAACTCATACCAGTTTTTGAGGAGGCGCCTTAGAAATTCAGATAACGTCAAAAAAATTAGAGACAATTAATCTTTGAATTTCGTTAGCGCCGAAGCAAAAACGCTGCCCCGCGGCAAGGAGCGGTGGAAACGTAGCATTATGAAAATGCAATGGTGAAACTGTGTAGATTTTTTAGACTTTGGTCGCAACAGTGAGAAGAACGATCAAGACAAAATTCTATTGTAAGAAAAATAGTTCGCCCCATTCTCAACATTAATTTGACCTCTTAGAGCTGAGACGTTGTTGATACCGTCTATATTTATTCTACAGTCCAATTCCGCTTTCGCTACATTGTACTGTGAATAAATTATGTCCCGAAGAAAAGTCGGGGCAGGCCGGCATTATACCCTAGAACCTATTGGACTAAATAGAATTTATATTTGGTATAATTTATTAGATGCAACTGAATTTAAATTAACCGGCTCACCACGAAAATAGAAATAGCATCCGTTTTATTGGATGCCATTTTTTGTATAATCCTGAGACGTTTTTTAATAAAATACTTTTGTCTAAATTTTTTGTTTAGCGAACTACAAAAGTATAAGTTCCTCTCCATTCAAGAGCATTAGCCAAAGGAATATCATTTACGTTTCTATATAAAAGGGGAAAATTATTATTGCCATTGTTAAAAATATATACGGGGAAAATTAAAAACGGTATTCGCTTTTTTCCAGTTGAGGTATTAGGTAGGGACAATATGCTGTCTGGAATACCTGTATCAGTTGGCTTCCTATAATTTAAATTATAAACAAACACTCCACGCTCTTTTGGTACAATTTTACATATTGCTTTGTAACGATCTGCACTGTATTGCAGTTTAAAGTGAGTAGCAACTGTACCTGTGTTTACAAAGTTGCCGATTGAATTAATATATGTAAATTTATGTGTGGCAAATTCTTGGAAACTAAAAGCTTTAGTCGGGTCAATAAGTTTAGATGCACTTAAGAAAAGGTTAAATGGAAAATTTTTTATTTTATAGGAATTTCCACTTCTTGCATCTTTGAGTGTGTCAGAAAAATTCATAGAAAATGATAATGTGTCACCTAGGTCTATGGTATCTCTACCTGGTGTTATTGTGGCTGGTAATTCAAAATTCATTTCAACAAATTCATAGGGATCGCCTTTACCACAAGAATATATAACTAGAGCGCTAAGCAGAAAAAAAGAAATTATTTTCATAACTGTAAAATTAAGTCAATAATACTTGGCGGAAGCAGGAACAGTTGGTCGTAAGCGATGGGTTTGAATTTATCCATAATATTTAGACAAGAAAACAAGCTGATTTGTTGCAATGTAATTATCAACATATGTGGAATTCTCGGTCACCCTCTCTCCACAAACCACTTGTTTCTGCGACAATTTGAAATGTACCTTTTACCCGCAGGCTTATTGTATAACAAAATATCGTATTTCCTGATCAGTGATATGGTTTCCCATAATTCTTCAATCCTGCTTAAATCGGCTGTTCCGTGGTTTGTGTCTCCACAAACCACTTTTTTCTGCGACAATTTGAAACGTACCCTTTACCCGCAGGCTTATTGTAAAACAAAATATCTTATTTCCTGATCAATGATAAGGTTTCCCGTAATTCTTCTCTCCTGCTTCAATCGTTACAGACAAGAAATTCTCTTGCGGAGGCAATGGACAATTATATCCTGAAGCATAAGCGCAGTAAGGATTATAGGCTTTATTAAAATCCATTTTCAATTGATTCCCTTTTACATCATTAAACCTGAAATCGAGGTAACGACCACCACCATAACTTTGAAATCCGGAGCTGGCATCCCCAAAAGGAACAAACAAATAATCAAAGTATTCCTCATTTTTCATCAGTGAGGCCGACTGGTACACATATAATTTTTGTATGGTATCATGTATTTTAAAAGTCAACAATCCATAAACAAAATACTTGCTTTGATTGCCAGAGGAAGTCTGCATATCAAATCCCTTTGTATCATTTATCTTTTTAAAATCTGCTACTATCCTGTAGCTTTCATCAGGGGCAAAGAAACTGAGGTACTGCTTATCCTCTTTTCCCACCACCTCATGAGTAGCCACATAATTTTCCTGGAAAGCAATAATGGAATCTTTGTAGGATTTTGGTTGAGCCTGCGCAGCTGTTGCTAAAGATAGTATGATTGTGAGCAGGGGAAGAATTCGTTTCATAAGGAGAATTAGTATTTGGTAATTAGTACTTAGTACTGAGACAGAACAGGGAAGATATAACAAAGGACTGTTGACCTTTTAAGACTGTAGACCGTAAGACTGTAGACCTTAAGACTGTAGACCGTAAGACTGTAGACCTTGAGACTGTAGACCTTTTAAGACTGTAGACCGTAAGACTGTAGACCTTGAGACTGAAGACCTTTTAAGACTGTAGACCTTTTAAGACTGTAGACCTTTTAAGACTGTAGACCGTAAGACTGTAGACCTTAAGACTGTAGACCTTAAGACTATAGACTGTAGACCTTGAGACTGAAGACTATATCCAAATTATTAAGCGCTGTTTTCCATGAACAATGAACTAAAAAGACATTAGACCGGGAGACTGTAGACCTTAAGACTGTAGTCCTTTAGACTGAAGACAAATCATCTGGGTGTGCTTTTCCATGAACAATGAACCATGATCCTTTTTCCATCAACCATGAACCATGAACCATGATCCGTTTCCCATGAACCATGAACCATCAACCATTAATCCAACTTCAACACCGCCAAAAACGCCTCCTGCGGTATCTCCACATTTCCTATCTGGCGCATGCGCTTCTTACCTTCTTTTTGTTTTTCCAGGAGTTTACGCTTCCGGCTGATATCACCACCATAACATTTGGCAGTTACATCCTTCCGCATAGCAGAGATATTCTCCCTCGCTATTATCTTGGCACCTATGGCAGCCTGTATAACTATCTGGAATTGCTGTCGGGTAAGTAGTTCTTTTAATTTCTCACAAAGCTTCCGGCCAAAATCCTGGCTACGGGCCCTATGGATCAAAGCACTCAGTGCATCCACTTTCTCACCATTCAGCAGAATGTCCATGCGCACAATATCACTGTCACGAAAACCAATAGGGTGATAATCGAAAGAAGCATACCCACGGGTCTGCGATTTTAATTTATCGTAGAAATCAAAAACAATCTCCGTCAACGGCATTTCAAAAGTCAGTTCCACACGGGTTGGTGTCAGGTATTGCTGGGAGATAAGCATCCCACGCTTATTGATACAAAGCGTCATTATGTTACCAATGTATTCCGTTTGGGTAATTATCTGCGCCCGGATGAAAGGTTCCTCTATGCGCTCGGTCCGGCTTGGGTCAGGAAGCGTAGAAGGATTATGTACATCTACTTTTTCTCCACGGGTGGTATGGGCTATAAAACTTACGTTTGGCACTGTAGTGATCACCGTTTGGTTAAACTCACGCTCCAGCCTTTCCTGTATGATCTCCATGTGCAACAGTCCGAGGAAACCGCAGCGGAAACCAAAGCCAAGCGCCTGCGAGGTTTCCAGTTCAAAAGTCAGAGAAGCATCGTTCAGCTGCAGTTTCTCCATACAATCACGCAGCTCCTCGAAAGCATCCGTTTCCACCGGGAAGATACCCGCAAAAACCATAGGCTTCACTTCTTCAAAACCATCTATTCTATCTGTAGTAGGGTTAGCTACAGAAATCAGCGTATCCCCTACTTTTACTTCCTTTGCATTTTTTATACCGGTGATGATGTAGCCTACGTCTCCGCACTCTACCCTATCCTTCTTCATCATACCAAGTTTTAGTATTCCTACCTCATCGGCTTCATAGTTTTTGTCCGTGCTGAAGAACTTAACCTCTTCACCCTTCCTCAGGCTACCATTAAAAATGCGATAGTACACTATGATACCACGGAAACTATTGAACACACTATCAAAAACCAGTGCCTGCAGCGGCGCATTAGGGTCACCTTTTGGCGCCGGAATTCTTTTTATGATGGCAGCAAGAATCTCTTCTATACCAATACCACTTTTACCACTTGCCAGCAATATATCTTCTTCTTTACAGCCTATCAGGTCTATGATCTGGTCTTTCACTTCGGGGATCATTGCCCCATCCATATCTATTTTATTAATCACCGGGATGATCTCCAGGTCATTACCAATTGCCAGGTACAGGTTGCTGATCGTCTGCGCCTGTATCCCCTGCGTGGCATCTACCAGCAGCAGCGCACCTTCGCAGGCAGCCAGCGCACGGCTAACCTCGTAGCTAAAATCAACGTGGCCAGGCGTATCTATCAGGTTAAGCGTATACATTTCACCATT
This sequence comes from Chitinophagales bacterium, assembly GCA_038208485.1. Taxonomy (GTDB): domain Bacteria; phylum Bacteroidota; class Bacteroidia; order Chitinophagales; family Chitinophagaceae; genus Ferruginibacter. The sequence goes on along the minus strand of JBBQYS010000164.1, from coordinate 405 downwards.
GTAGGGGTAGTCTATCTGTATAGCATGGCTTTTTATGGTAATACCCTTCTCCCGCTCCAGGTCCATATCATCCAGCACCTGCGCCTGCATATCTCTTTCCGTAATGGTATTGGTAGTTTGCAGCAGCCTGTCTGCCAGGGTACTCTTTCCGTGATCAATGTGTGCAATAATGCAAAAATTCCTGATGTTCTTCATTAAACTGTAGTTCTGTCTTAAAGTAAGCGGCAAAGTTAATTCATTTAGCCTAAGCCTTTGGAGGATTTATAAGAACCCCGGAAGCGGAGAAAAGCCCTGGTTTAAAAATTAAAAGATATCAAAAGACACGATACTTTTCCCAGAAGAACTATTCACTCCTGCCTTGCGGGATCTTCGATTTTTCACGCTCAACTTTTCGCTCAATAATGA
>JBBQYS010000163.1:0-6601 GCA_038208485.1 Chitinophagales bacterium | reverse complement strand
GCCTGCCCTGTCTCGGGCGATAAATATTTTGTGGGCGTTCTTATCATAAATAACAATGACGAACATGCCAATGAAATGGTGCAGCATTTGCTGGCCCCATTGTTCCCAGGCATGCAATATAACTTCGGTATCAGAGTGGGTTTTAAAATGATGGCCTAACTCCTGTAGGTTCTTTTTTATTTCTTCGTAGTTATAAATCTCGCCATTAAAAATAATGCAGTAATCTTTGTACCACATCGGCTGACTAGCAGCAGTACTCAGGTCTATAATGGATAGCCGCCGGTGGCCCAGCCCAATTTGAGCGGTGTCGGTTTCTAAGAATTCGTAATCACTACCATCAGGCCCACGGTGAACCAAAATATCGGTACATTCTTTTAAAATTTCTAAAGTCGACTTCTTATTAAAATCAATAATACCGGCAATACCACACATCTTGTTATTTGTTTATTGCGAAATTAACGAATTAAGCAGCCAGTGCATTCACTTTGTTACCAGGTATGAATTTCAAAACAGTTTAGTTTTACTGCTAAGATGGGCATAGAAGCCATACTCGTATGTGTTACCAGTTATCCCTCGTTTTTACAGCAACCAGGTCTTCATTAATAATGATGGTGTTTTCGCCCAGCTGAAAGAATCTGTAATTAGTAAAAGTTTTATTAATTGCCTGGAAGAAAGGTTTTGCCGTGCCTTTACTTATAAAATCATGTAGTTCGATCACAATGACTTTTACCTTTGGCAGCCACCCACCGTAATCTGAAGAAAATAATTCTCGTTCGGCCGTTTCAATATCAAGTTTGAGTAAGTCAATATAATCGAGCTGATATTTATCCATTATATTGCCTATTGTAATCGTTTGTATCGTTTCTGCAGTTTCTTCTTCTACTTCTTCGGTTATCATGCCCCATTTTCCCACATTGTATTTATCTGATACTTTTAAAATTGCATTCTTATTCCATAGTCCAGCCTGTATGGTGTAGATATCACTATAGGGTTGTAAGTTCTTATTTAACTGTGCAAAGTTTTCTGCATCGGGTTCTATGGCAATTATTTTAGCCTGGGGATATAAATTCTTTAATGCTATGGAAGCAAGACCGATGTTGGCACCACCGTCTATTATAACTTGTGGTGTAATCCTGTAATTAAATTTATACTGGTTATGTACAATAGCCTGGTAAAAAGTATCATAATCCGAACTGTTTTTTCGGAGCGAAATTGGATACCGGATACCTGGTACAGATATTTCCTGCTGATTTCCCAATTTTAGTTTACCATATAAAGTGGTTCCTTTAAACGCTCCAAAACGTTTTACAAACCTGAAATATTCTGACAGTGATTGCTGATTTTCCATTTTTTAATTTATTCTGTAATCGGCAGGTGGTTCGTTAATTATAAAGCATTGCCTGGTTTTTCCTATTCTTATTTTTCGTCTTAGTTTTAACATTTGGTATAACGGGAATACCCTGAATTTTTCAACAAACGGGATTACTTTTTTTACAAATCCACCGCCCTTGGTGTTGGGGCTTATAGTGGTGGGCTCATAAGTATTTTCCATCAGGAAGGGATATGCTATTCTCACACCGTTAATTATCTTACGGTCGTAGAAGCTTTTCCAATCATCAGGAAAAGACGAAAAAGGTAACAACTTTTCAGTCATTGATTTGGCGGCCTGATAAGAGATCATATATCCTCCTGTTGATCTTAACCAATTTGCATCGGCTACCTGGTAAAGACTATATTTCCTGCTTAGAGGAACGTTTGTTGGCCCGCTCAAATTTATCGGGTAATAGGATTGGTAAAAGAGCATAATGATCTCATCGCTTCTTATTTCACCAGAAAATTTTTCAAGCATCGCAGGTAAATCCTTGTTTAGCTGCATATCATCTTCCAGTATAAGGGCACAGTCAATTTTTTCTTCTACTATTTTCTTGTACAGGAAATAGTGAGACAAGGTACAGCCCGCTGCACCTTGTGTAAAATAATGTGGGCGGTTAGCATAATATTTCTTGTCATAGTAAGAAAGTATCTCATCTTCTGTTAAAGATGATCCCTGCACTGCTTCAAAAAATTCGAAGGGTAACTTAAGTTTATTAAGTTGATCCTCCATAATCTTTCGTCGCTTTAAAGAACGTTTCAGATTAATAACAAAAATTTTCATCTTTCGGTGCCTGAATTTTTAGACATTAACAATTGAATTGTATTGGCAAATAACGCAGTATTGGTTTATAATATTTCATACTGTTAATTAATGGCCCTGAATTTTTATTTTTTACCTGAATGCATTTTTAGCATCGCTTAGTTTATTATTATACTTATACGGTTTCGTGGTATATATTAAGCAATGCTTTCACATATTGTTGTTTGGTGTACTTTTCGGCAATATTCTTACCTCGTTCAGCAAGGGGTTGTAGATCTAGGTTGCCAGCAGTGATCGTTTTAAGTAATGTTGCCAGGCCCTCCGGGTTCTTTATATCAAAAAATAGCGCATTACCATCGGTCACCTCCCTAAATACCGGTATGTCAGACAACAATACGGGTAAGCCGGAAGCCATCGCTTCTACCACCACCAGTCCAAAACCTTCGTACTTTGAAGCCATTAAAAATAAGTCATACTGAGGATAAAGCAGGTGCATATCATCTGCGGGGCCTTTAAACTGTACGGGTAGTCCATCATGCTCAATTTGAGCCTGCAGTCTGGGGTAATGCTGCTGATCTTTTTTACCGTAGATGTCTAGTGTAAGACCCAGTGATTTTACAATTGCCATTGTTTGCAGCAGGTAATCGTAATTTTTTTGCTCTTTAATATTACCCACTGCAATTAATTTAGAAAGCTTTCTTTCTTTATTGTAAACCGGCGGGGTGGGTACAAAAAATTCATCAGCTATATAATTCTTTAGTACATAGTGATTACCCGTTAAGCGAATAGTGCGGGCGTAATCATCCAACACCAGGTCAGACACCGCTATAACCGAATGGTGCCGCCGGATGGTATATTTCTCTACAAGGCCCAATAGGGGTTGTTTGTCAAATATGTTTTTGCTTAACTCGTTGTGCAGGGAATACAGTAATGGAATTTTTGACGGGCATGCCAACCTGGCCACCAGACTGCTGTAAAACAAATGTGCATGAACAATTGAAGGCTTTGTTTTTTTAATAATCTTTCTAAGTTTCCAAACTGTAGTTAGCAAAGAAAACTTACCATTGAATCCGAGCACATAGCGTTCTTTACAATGGATAGATTCTGGCGGAAAATCGCAGCCCTCATTCAAGGTTACCAGTATGATCTCATATTGCTCAGCAAGGTCTGCCAATATGCCCACGAGGAGTACCTCGGCACCGCCTTTTTGCAAATTGTCTATTACTATTAAGAGCTTCTTTTTTTGCATAGTGGTGTACCTATTACTGGCTTTGGGTAATAAAAATATTTCTCCATTGCTTATACCTTTCCAGTCCCGATAATAAACCGGTTAATTTATTGGACAAGGGGGTAAGGAAGGGTAGATTCGGGATGAGCTTATAAAGCAATATCCAGGCGTTTTCTGTATAACGAAAAGCTTCAAAAAAATATTTTTTCGGTCCCGAATAGCGGGCATAATTTGCTGGTTCTATTAAACCGCTTTGCGCAGCTTTGTATTCTGAAAGGGAGCCCGTTTGCACTCGCTTAAGGTGATCGGAAATGGTTAACCTGTCTTGCTGATTATGAAAAAGTATCACATCAAATACAGCAAAGATGCTAACAGCGCCTCCCCTCATCCTGTTACTAAGCTCTATGTCCTCCCCCTGGAATCTGATGGATGTACTGTACCCACCGAGCTCTATAAATAAATTCTTGCTTATAACGAGGCTGCCGCTGGCAATTGAATTGTATGGATACAAACCAGACGCAGGCGCTTTTCCTTTCAGGCACATACGGCCCCACATGGTATGGTAGCGTGATGAAAGTATATACCTGCCGATCTTTGTCTTATCCAGTTTCTCAGTTAAGTTATCGGGATATCGCCAGTTTAAATTATAAACGGCACGGTCATTTGGATGGTTGTTAAATCGGTTGGTTATCCAATCGATGGCTTTGCTGTTGATCCACATGTCGTCATCAATAATGAACAATACTTCTCCTTGCGCTTTTGCTGCCGCTGTATTTCTTGCAACTGATACACCTTTGTAATCGTTGTTAATAAATCTTATTTTGTTGACAAATGCTTCGGGAATTTCCATCGTATCGCCATCATTTACTATAATAATTTCCGCTGGTTTACCGGCAATAGCTGAGCAGGCATGTAGCACCGTTTGCCACAACACGGCAGGCCGGTTACGGGTAGCAATTATGATGGATATGGCTGAATCTTCCCCCAAAAAAATAATTATGATTTTATTGAACGCCTGATCAGGTAAAAAAGTGTTTGGTAATTTTTAATTGAAAAAGGGTTTAACTGAAATGATTTTTTTAATAGTGCACCTGCATGTTTCAGGTTTAGGTCGTTAATATCACTGGCGGCCATATTACGGTAACGTTCTGCCAGCCATTTCTTCATATTGATCCAGGTTACATGTTTATATTTTTCATAGTACTGTGTGAATCCTTCTAGCATAAATTTTTTATTCTTAGAAGCCGAACTGCTGGTGCGCCGGTAATATACTAATGGCGCTGGCAGAAAATCTATGTTTGCTACTGAACCTATCCTTATAAACATGTCCGTATCTTCTATAAACAGGCTTTCATCCCACTTACCTACTTCATCTATAATAGCACGCCGGTAGATCATACCAACATAGAAAATACAGTCTGTTTCTGTAAGTACTTCTTTTCTAATGAACCCTCTTTTAAAGCGAGTGGCATCATTTAAAATTGTTTTTCCTTCTTCCTGAAGGTAAATCCATCCATTGCTAAACATTGCACCAACACCAGGGTCTGCCTGCAAAAATTCAACTTTTATTTGAATGTTTGTTGGCTCAAACCAATCATCAGTTGACAGGGGCGAAACGAAATCGCCGGAAGAATGGTCAAAAAGAAAATTAAGATTGGCAGATATGGTTTTAGATGTTTTATTGGAGAAACATTTATGTGGCAAACCAGCGTCCTCCAGCTGTTTTTTCCCTTTTTCAAAAGAATTGTCTGATGAGGCATTATCTACATAAACAACTTCTATATTTTTATAGGTTTGGTTTGCAATACTACTAATGCATTGCTCTATAAAGGGCTCATGGTTCATGCTTAGCAGCAATATACTTACAAGTGGTTGATCAGTCATTTCCTTGATAATTTTTTCTCATGAGAAGCCACATTGCAACCCAATAAATGCCATAGTTTATGCAAAAAGAGTAAGTAGCTCCTACTATACCATAGCGATTAATAAAGAAATATGATAAAACTACATAAGAAGCAGCAAACAGCACTTCTGTGAAGATAAAGGTTTTGGTCATTGCTTTTGCTATCATCAGGTATGCAAACAGCCAGCTTGCTATTTTAAAGAAGTCGCCTAGCAATTGAAAAGTAAACAAAGGTTTCATTGCAAGAAATGCAGGAGTAAATAATATGTGAATAATAGGTACCCTGCAAAGCCAGATGATGAAGGCCATAGCTCCCACAACAGGTAATATTATTTTGTAACCCCTGAAAATTTCTACACGCATTTCTGCTTTCGATTTGATCTCAGACAAGCGTGGGAGATAATAAACTACTAACACTGAAGAAATAAAAGAAAGATAGTAGTCTGATATTTTAGTAACTGCCTGCCAGTAGCCGGCATCCGCAACTGACAAATCTGTTATTATTTTATTTCTTACAAGTATCTGCATAGCGGGTACTACAAAACCACTTATTATTACCATCAGGGAAAACCCTGATAACATTTTTACAACTTTCCAGTCAAACTTTTTAAAATCGGGCCACCAGTTGATCTCAAGCTTTCTAAAAAAATAAATTTGAATAAAAAAGATGAACAATGCCAAAAAGGAACTGGAGATAAGCACGCCAATAATGCCAAAGGAATAAGCGAATAAAACGGTAAGCGTTACACCTATTACCGACGAGCAAATATTAATAATTGTATATTTTCTGATCTCCTTTAAACCATTTAATATGGCCATGAATACAGAATTAAATGATATAATTGTAAGGAATAAACCAAAAAGAAAATAAACAAGCCAATAATCTGCTGTTTTAAATGCAGCAATGGAAAAATATTTGCTTGTACTCATTACAAGCGCCGATACCACTACAGAGCTACACAAAACAATGATGAATGCAGTGTTAATAATTGTTCTGGATTTCACCGGGTCAGATTTAAACTCAGCCAGGTATTTTACAACGCCGGTTGTAATTGCACCGGTAGCTAGCATGGTAAGGATAGCAGTAGAATTTTGAAATTGGCCTACAAATGCAACACCCGCCGGGCCGATTTTTACAGCTACAACTTTTATTACGATAAAACCACTAATGAAACTAATTGCCGTGGTGATAGAAGTATAGAAGCTGGTTTTTATCAGGTTCACGATGAATAATCATTTACAACTTTGCAGACAGTTTCGTAATCTTCTTGCTGCATTACCGGGCTGATAGGAAGTGAAATTATTTGCGAATGAATTTCTTCACTAACCGGAAATG
>JBBQYS010000162.1:0-6619 GCA_038208485.1 Chitinophagales bacterium | reverse complement strand
CTGAATCATGCATTCAAGTGCATCCGTAAGGCTGAACTCAACATAGCTTCGGATATTATTCTCCTTCACATTATTAAGGCAATCATACATCAAAGCCGTATCATTTCTTTTGTAGTTGACTACCAATGCGATGTTGCTTTTTGGGATTGAAGGTTTTTCTACCACTCTGGTGATAAAGGCTTGATCGTTTATTTCGGCCACACCAAAATTTCGTGGATCATCTACTTTTTTTACGCCCAGCATAGAAAAAGGCGCATTTAACACCTCCGTGACGTCGTATTCGGCAATGGTATCGCCCAGCACGATCAGCAATTCTTCATCTCCCACCATCTCTTCCGTAATGGCAATAGCATGGCCTGTACCGTAACGCTCGTTTTGCGTAATAAAGCTGCAATTCAGGTCAGGGTATTTCAACGCCACGTAATCCTGGATCTTTTCGCCCAGGTAACCTATTATAAAAATAAAATCTTTGATACCTGCATCCTTCAACTGATCTACAATAATGCTCAGGATTGTTTTTCCCGCCAGGGGAATCAATGCTTTTGGTTGTGTGTAAGTGTGAGGACGCAGTTTGGTACCTGCGCCGGCAACTGGGATAATGGCTTTCATTGAAAAATATAATCCGCCTCTGTCGGTATATTTAGTTTAAATGTATAAGTTTCTTCAATGCTTTTAGGGGGGTAAAAGTACAGAACTTATCGGACTTACGAGGAAACAATATAGCGATCGGCCGTTAGTCAATATTTATTATTGTAGCCGTGCAGGCTTATATTTGCGCATAAATTTAAAACATGGAAAGAGATCAAGCTATTTTTAGTCTTATAGATAAAGAACTGCAGCGTCAGCGGGAAGGCATAGAACTGATAGCGAGCGAAAATTTTACCAGCAAGCAGGTAATGGATGCCATGGGAACTTCACTCACCAACAAATATGCAGAAGGCTATCCTGGCCGCAGGTATTATGGCGGTTGCGAAGTGATAGATGAAATTGAACAACTGGCAATTGACAGGGTAAAAGAAGTGTTTAATTGCGAATATGCCAATGTGCAACCGCATAGCGGGGCACAAGCCAATGCTGCCGTAATGCTGGCCATATTGCAACCCGGCGATAAAATATTAGGGCTTGACCTAAGCATGGGCGGCCACCTTACCCACGGCTCTCCGGTAAACTTTTCAGGAAAATTATATCAACCCTTATTTTACGGAGTTAAAAAGGATACAGGTCTTATAGATTATGAAATGCTGGAAGAAAAAGCCCGGGCTGAAAAACCGAAGCTGATTATTTGTGGAGCATCTGCCTACAGCAGGGATATTGATTATGCACGCATCAGGAAAGTGGCCGACGAAATCAATGCATTTGTATTGTGCGATATGGCACACCCTGCCGGCTTGATTGCCAAAGGCTTGTTGAACTCGCCTTTTGAACATTGCCATATTGTAACCAGCACTACCCACAAAACTTTACGTGGGCCAAGGGGCGGCATCATTTTAATGAAGAAGGATTTTGAAAACCCAATGGGTTTGAAAGACATGAAAGGCAATGCCCGGATGATGAGCAACCTGCTGGATATGGGCGTTTTTCCCGGAACACAGGGTGGTCCTTTAGAGCACGTGATTGCCGCTAAAGCAGTAGCTTTTGGCGAATTATTGACCGATGAATTTACCGTTTACATCAAACAGGTGCAAAGCAATGCACAGGCCATGGCCAAAGCTTTTGTGGCGCTCGGTTATGATATTATCAGCGGCGGAACCGATAACCATTTAATGCTGATTGACCTTCGTAATAAAAACATCACTGGAAAAAAAGCCCAGGAAACACTGGATAAAGCGCACATCACCTTAAACAAGAATGCTGTGCCTTACGATGACAAAAGCCCGTTTGTTACCAGCGGTATAAGGGTAGGCGTACCTGCCATAACAACAAGAGGTATGAAGGAGGCAGACATGCCTGAAGTGGTAGCGCTTATTGATAAAGTACTGATGAATATTGATGATGAATCGGTAATTGCTTCTGTAAAAGAGGAAGTAAAAACATTGATGCTGAAATTCCCTCTTTATCCTGACATTAAATAAATTTTGATTAAGCCAGTATGATGCTGGCAATAAAATAAAGACCATGATTCAAAGAATACAATCTATTTGGCTGTTGCTTGCTTCTGCCTGCGCATTCCTTAGTTTAAAAATGCCTTTTTATAGTGGCACTTATAATGTAGACCCAACAACAAAATCGTTTAAAGAAATAACTGGTACTGAAAGCCTGCTGCTCATTATTCTAACTTCCTGCATTGCTATGCTGGCATTGATAACAATCTTTTTGTACAAAAACCGTACACTACAACTGCGGCTTTGCATATTGGGTATGTTGCTGGAAGCGGGTTTAATTGCATTGTACTACCGTGAGGTAACTACATTTATTAATGGCAATTACGCCATTACTGCATTGCTGCATGGTTGCATTATGTTGTTTTTCTTCCTTGCTGCAAGAGGTATCTCACGAGACAGTAAGATCATTAAAGAAAGTAACCGGTTACGATAAACAGTTTACTAACTAATTATAAAAAAGCCGGCGATGTTTTGCCGGCTTTTTTATTCTTTCACCTGAATTTTTTTGGTGAGAGAAATTTTCTGTTTGTAGTTAGTAATCAAAAAAGCATTTAAAAATCAGTCAATATTAAATTTTTGCTACTTAGCTTTCAAATAGAAAATAATCCTTACGTTTGTTAAGTAATCGTGCCATCGTACATGAACCTGTGAGTAACAAGCGACAAAACCCTGCGTTGGATAATTACTTTTTTATTTTTTGGAGAATAGATTTATGGTATAAAAGATCTACACCATTTTTTTTGTTATAAATAGACTGATTGTACAAATTTTATACACAAAATGAATTGTAAGGCAGCGATATGTGTTTGCTCTACAAAAAAATAATGCTATGAAAAATATATTAACTATTTCTATTACTTAGGAAAACGCTGTTTCCCGAGCAGCAATGCACACTAACTCTTGAGGATTTTTTTGGTCAACGGTTTGGATTGAAACTATAGTGGGAAAATTTTCAGATTGGTGGCGTATGGCGACAACATTCAAGAAATTGAGAAAAAATTCTGTAAACATTCGGCTAATTATAATGTGCAAGTAAACTTGTTGCGGGCAGCCTTAAGAAAATGCCAATTTGTAGTATTAGGGAATTGACAAACATAGAAAATTTTGCAAAGAATAAATGATCAACACGGAACTATCTCCTTAGTAACCTTAAATAATAATTATTTCATTTTTAACTAACCTATCATGAAAGTAATATCTGTGTTCTTATTATTATTAACTAATAGCCTTGTGTTATTCTCACAAGAGAAAACAAACTCCAATAAGTTGGGTTTTTCTATCCCAATTATTTGGAACAACTCAAATGCTGTGTTTTATTCTCTAGGCAGCAGAAAAGAACCGAATGGAAATGCTATAAGCTTCGGTACTAATATCAATTACTCTCATTTTTTTTATAAAAACTTATATATAATTGGAGGAATCGGATATTATAAACAAAAATTTGGGATACAAAGACCGTTTAAATACATAGCTCCAGATTTGACAAGACCTGGTGTTTATACAAAGAGTTATTACTACCAAAATATTCATTTTTTGCTAGGTGTGGGATACCAAAAAATGATAACTTCAAAATGGTTGGTTGGGGGGCAATTGTCTTATAACATGTACAGAACTTTTAAGCAAAGGTATAAACAAGAGTATTTTCCTGGCAAAAACGAAGTTTATAAAAATATCTTCATGATTGGCAATATGATAAACTTAGATATAAAGTGTGAACGATACTTAAACAGTCGGCTTTCTATTGGAGGAGCAATTGTTTTACCCTTATATACCCATTGGAATGATGATACAATTTTTGTAAAATATGATTTTGCGGACGATACACAAAAAATAGCCGAATCAAAATTTTCAATTGGAGCTAATCTTTCACTTTATTATCAACTAAAAAAGTAAATATTTATGAGAAAGTTATTTAAAATAATAGCGTTACATTTTTTTATGTGCGTATTCATTTCAGTTAATGCACAAGTAAAAACTAATATCAACAATTTTGATAAAATTACGAATACAGGAAATTTTAATAAGCCGTATAAAATAGAAACTGACTTTGAAGTTCCAAAAAAAAGTATCAAAGATCTATTAGAAATTGAGAATGCAGAATTTATTTCAACATACTTAGATAGACCATTAAGGTTTGCCACTGCAATATCTGTTGATATTGACATAGCAAAACAATTAAATTGGTCTCTTGAAAATGAATTTGCATACGGTAAATATTCCATAAAATTAAATGGAGCATTATCTGCAATTATAAATTTTGACAAATTCAATCTGCCACCAAACTCAGAGATGTACATATATAACGAGAATGGAAACATGATAACTGGACCAATTACTGAATCTGAAAACAATACTAATAATATATGGGGTAGCTGGGTCTACAAAGGTGAATACTTAAATGTTGAAATAAAAACACCAATTTCAACATATAAAGATCTCTTACTTCATTCAAATAATATTGCTTATGGCTACAAGCAAATTTACGAAGATCGGACTGGGAGTTTTGGCACTTCAGCACCATGTAATATAAATGTAATATGCCCATTAGGCAATGGCTGGGAAGCAGAAAGGAATTCAGTAGCTCTAGTTTTAGGTGACAATGGACTAGATTTATGCAGTGGAGTTATGCTAATGAATACATGCAATACAAATAATCCCTTCTTTCTAACAGCAAATCATTGTTTTAGTGGACAAAATGCAAACGCCTTGCGTTTCATGTTTCAAGCATGGAGTCCAACATGCCCAAATCCTGGAACAAATAATGACGGAGTTACATATAATGGCTCCACATTCAGGGCTAACTGGGCTGCGTCAGATTTCCGTTTGTTAGAATTAAATAATACTCCCCCTCCAAATTCAGGAATAAACTATTCGGGTTGGAATATAAATCCGAATGGGGCATTGTTTGGCACTGGAATTCATCATCCAAATGGTGATGTGATGAAAATTTCTCAGGATGCTGATCCAATAATTCGTTCTGGCGGTAGCGTTTACAATAATGCTACACATTGGGAAGTAAGATGGAATCAAGGAATTACTGCTAATATTTCTTCAGGGTCACCTCTCTTCGATCAAAGCCATAGAGTAATTGGTCAACTACATGGCGGAACATCCTTGTGTTCTGCGCCAAATGCACCCGATTGGTATGGTAGTTTTGACCAGTCATGGACAGGCGGTGGTACAAATGCAACAAGATTAAGCAACTGGCTTGACCCTATTAATTCCGGTGCATTAACGACAAACACAACCAATATTGCGAACCTAATACCTTCCCAAGCGACGATGGCAATTGCGGGTAATCCATTCTTTTGTACTGGCACATCACTTTACACTTTAAATGTACCCGCAGGAATTTCAGTTTCCTGGCAATCATCAAACACTAATATTGCCACCGTTTCTCCCACAGGCAATCCTGCTACTGTAACCAAGATGCTAGACGGTAATGTAAGCATCACCGCAACAATTACCAATTGTGGCTCGTCTAGTTCAGTATCTTAAGAGATAGGTTTAGGTATGCCAATTTTTGAGTTTGTCAATTTTTCTAATACCGCAAATGATGGGCAGTATTTCTGCACCAGCCATTCCGGCAACACATTTCAACCTAGTTTTTCATTTACTCCAGATAATAGTGGTGTTCAATATCGGCTACTAAACTATCCTAACTTAAATGTAGTTTATACCGACCCTTCAATTTATCCAACGGGGGCACCAATATCAGTCGGCTCAAATTTTGCTCCTGGATATTATGTTTTAGAAATGAAATTAACTACTCCTTGTGGCACTTCCGATTGGGTAGGTTATGAAGTTGAATTTGTGGATTGTCTAAATTTGAGAGGTAGTCAGAATTTTAAGATTAACGTTTCTCCAAATCCTACCATTTCTGATTTGATTGTTGAGTTAACCGACCAATCTGCGGAAATGCAAAAGTTAGATAAGACGGAAAAAATAATGTACAAACTTTACGATTTTGCTCAAACTAATATAGCTAAGCAATGGATATTTGACAATTCTCAAAATCGTAGAACGTTGAATGTTGGTGGCTTGAAAAGTGGCCAGTACATCCTTGTTGTTACGAAAGGAAAGCGGAAACAATCAACACAAATAATTATTAAATAAAACGTATAGGAAGGCTCTTTAAATTTAGAGCCTTCCTATTTTATAATTAAATTAAAAAACTTTTTTCTTGGCCTCATACATAATCCACACTTACAAGAATTACAAACATTATCAAAAAATTCCTGCTACCTGAGGCAACCGGAATCACCTAAACTTGTCAACTTTTTTCAGGATAATCCAAAAAAGAAAACGCTGGTAAAAATTATTTCTTTACATTCGTAGAGTGTTGATGCAATCCACATACAATTTCTCCTCTTCAGCTGTAGCAATTATTGCTACAACAACAATTACTATTACGACCCTTTAAGGGTTGTACATTTTCATATTAACCATCGGGCTTCGGCTATTACCAGGAAAACATCTGTTTGCAACAGGTTTTACAAAAATTTTAAATAATAAAT
>JBBQYS010000161.1:0-6686 GCA_038208485.1 Chitinophagales bacterium | reverse complement strand
GTCCTCTGCGTGTCCTTTGTCAACTTTGCGATACTACAATCCTCAGGAATTATTTTCCTTTAATACATTTTTTATTCTATGTTCCAGGTCTTCATAATTAGTAAAACCTTTAGCGACCAAATGAAATTTTAATTCGCCGGTCTGTATGAACACCGCCGGAAATCCATCTACCTGCAATTGTTTCATTAAGGCAAATTCATAGTAAGCCATTTCTTTATATTCCTCAGATTTTAGTTTTGTGTAAAAATCATCCGCAGGGATATTGTACTTCTCCAGCAGGTGGCGGTAAGCCTCATTGTCAGTAAGGTCTCTTCCTTCAAAATGCAAAGCAAATTGCAAATCACCGGCAAACTCAATAGCCCGATCTGGATAAAACTCTTTAAAAATACACATGGCTATTGCCGGTTTCTCTGAGTTGGGATACCAGTCTGTTTCTTCAGGATTGCGGAGGTGCCAGAGATAATCTTCCCCGAATTTTATCCCGGCAAGTTCTTCTACCCTTGGGTAAGCTGATAAAATATAACCGGCAGATTTACTGATATGCACCGGCGTTTCCGGCAGTATCATTCCACCGCTCAAAACGTCAGTCATCAATTCATTTTTAAAATGTTCAGCTATTTTTTTTATAACCGGGCTGAAGCCGTAACACCAGCCGCAGTAGGCGTCGTAGCAGTATATTAGAGTTGGCATTGGTGGGGGGTTAAAAAGTTCATGGTTCATGGTTCATAGTTCAGTGCAAAATAATGTTGCAATGCATTTAGCCAAAATCATAAATAATTTTATCCGTTTCTGATTTCTTCCAGCCGGGCAATATCATGTAAGTCTTTTTCTCTTCTACTTAAAAGTTTCATTTCTTTTAAAAAAGTATAAGGAACAATAGCCACTTTTATTCCGGTTTGTATTTCCTGTATTTCTTTCTGGCTATATGCTTCTGCGAAAGAAAGATTTTTATGAACAAACGTAAGTAAATCTATTTCTGCACCGGCATGACCAACAGAGCCTACAAAATGACTTGTAAAATCTTCTTGTAGCAAGGGTTCGGATTCTTCTTTAGTAAAACCCATACATTGAAAGACTTCAATTAATAAGTTCCTATTTTCATTTGTAGGTTCTAACCATATATCCATATCAGCAGTATTTCGGTTATAACCAAAATAGTTAACTGCATACCCTCCAATCAGGAGATACTTCAGATTATATTGATTGGCGCAGGATAGAAACAATAAAAACTCTTCATTTAGTAGATCCATGATATATTATTATTCTGCGTGTTGTATCCTTGGGTGGATGTAATAATTTGGTGAACTCCTGCATTTGATAAAGTCTCCTGAATCTCTCCTCAACAGTAGAATTACGCATAATTTCCATTTTGTACGCCTCCTGTTCTTCAAAGGATTTAAATATGTGAATTGATCTTTTCAAATAGATTCTTTTTTGTTCTTTAGATTTATTTTCTCCTCAGCATCAAATAAAAATAGCTGCCTGAATATCTTCCTTATTCAATGCAAGAACATACACTCATTCTTATATTGAAAGATGCATTTGTCTAATAGTCTCAAGTCTATCGTTTAAAAGTCTCTGATACCCTGTACCGGAAATACAAGGTTTTCCATACCTGATCCGGGGATCAATAGAAATACGATTTGAACTCATACTTTAAAATTACAACATTCTTTCCTCAACAATTTTCATACACTCATTCTTAGATTGAAAGATGCATTTGTCAATAGTCTCAAGTCTAAGTACTCAGTACTCTCACGGTCTATCGTCCAATAGTCTCAAGTCTAAGTACTAAGTACTAAGTACTAAGTACTCCTGTCTCACGGTCTAACGTCTAAAGGTCTCAAGTCTAAGTACTAAGTACCAAGTACTCCTGTCTCACGGTCTATCGTCTAATAGTCTCAAGTCTAAGTACTCAGTACTCTCACGGTCTATCGTCTAATAGTCTAAAGTCTAAGTACCAAGTACTCCTGTCTCACGGTCTATCGTCTAAGAGTCTCAAGTCTAAGTACTCAGTACTCAGTACTCCCGTCTCTAATGCGCCTGCAACCAATTCTCCCCCACACCTGCTTCTGCCACAACCGGAACGTCATTAGGCAGTATCATCGCAGATTGCATCGCAGAAAGTATTACCGGTTTCACTGTGTCCAGTTCTTCTCTTAGCACATCAAACACCAATTCATCATGCACCTGCAACAGCATTTTGCTTTTGAACTTATGTTCTTTAAATGCTTTGTCTACCTTAATCATGGCCAGCTTAATCATGTCTGCAGCCGTGCCCTGTATTGGTGAGTTAATCGCATTTCTTTCTGCAAAACCTCTTACGGTAAAATTGCTGCTGTTGATGTCTTTCAGCCAGCGCTTACGGCCCATCAATGTTTCTACATAACCGTTTTCTTTACAGAAATTTATCGTGTCATCCATGTAACGCTGTATGCCCGGAAATTCTTTTTTATAATTGTCAATGATCTCTTTGGCTTCTGCCCTTGGTATGCCCAGGTTGTCTGCCAGGCCGAATGCACCTTGTCCGTAAATGATCCCAAAGTTTACACTCTTGGCTTTGTACCTCATTTCTTTGGTCACTTCTTTTTCCTCTACACCAAAAACTTTTGCAGCAGTGGCTGTATGAATATCTGTACCGCTTTTAAAAGCATTACACATATTTTCATCATTACTAATGGCTGCGACAATGCGTAATTCTATCTGTGAATAATCCGCTGCGACCAACACATGGTTTTCATCTCTTGGCACAAATGCTTTCCGGATCTCCCGGCCTTTTTCTGTTCTGATCGGAATATTTTGCAGGTTAGGATTTACACTACTCAGCCTGCCCGTAACCGCCACAGCCTGCGCATAGCTGGTATGCACCCTTCCGCTTTTTGGATGAATTAATAAGGGCAATGCATCCACATAAGTGTTCTTCAGTTTTGTTAGTTCACGAAACGCCAGGATATCATCACAGATCTTATTGTTTACGGCCAGTTTTGTCAGCACATCTTCGCCGGTAGCGTACTGACCTGTTTTTGTTTTCTTTGCTTTTTCATCCAGTTTCAGTTTATCAAAAAGTACTTCCCCCAATTGTTTTGGTGAAGCAAGATTAAACTTTACACCGGCTTGTTCGTACACAGAATCCTCCGCTATTTTTGCTGCGGTCTCCAGTTCTGCAGAATAGTTTTGCAGGAAATCATTGTCTATCCTTATTCCCTCAAACTCCATGTCAGTAAGCACTTTCACCAATGGATTTTCTACTTCGCTGAAAACTTTCTCTACTTCTTTCAGCTTCATTTGTGGTGCCAGTACATTCCGAAGTTGCAGGGTAATGTCTGCATCTTCTACAGCATACTCTTTGGCCACATCTATTTCCACATCCCGCATGGTGCCCTGGTTCTTTCCTTTTTTACCTATGAGTTCGGTGATAGAAATTGGCTGATAGCCCAGGTATTTTGCACTCATCATATCCATGTTGCTTTTGCCCTCAGGCTCTATAACATAATGAGCCAGCATGGTATCAAAAATATTTCCGGCCAGTGCTGCACCATACCATTTCAACACCAGCAGATCGTACTTTAAATTCTGCCCGATCCAGGTCTTTTTTTCATCTGCAAACAAATGAGCCAGTTTATCCAGTATCTCTTTGCAACCCGCCGCATCAGCCGGGCAGGGAATATAATAACCGGTACCGGGTGCTACACTAAAACTAAGCCCGACAAGTTCGGCGAGATTGGCATCTATGTTTGTTGTTTCCGTATCAAAACTTATCTCTTCATTTTTTTCGAGAACAGTAAGTAGTGCTGAAAACTTTTCTTCATCATCTACTAAAATATAGTCGTGCGCTGTGTTGCTGATATTTTTATCAACTAGTACTGGATCTTCTGTCTCTGCCACAATTGTTGTAATAGTGGTAGTAGTTTGTACATTTCCAAAAAGATCCATTTGCGCACTATGCGTGGTTTTTTCTACCAGCACTGCGCCACCTCCGCCGGTAGCAGCTGTGTAATCACCAAAAACCCTTTTAGCTAAAGTTTTAAATTCCAACAGGTCAAAAACTTCTTTCAATGCATCTTCATTCATCGGGCTGAGCATGTAATCTTCCTCATGAAATTCTACCGGCACATCCAGGATGATCGTCGCCAGTTTCTTACTCATAATGGCATCTTCTTTACCGTTCCTGATCTTTTCTCCGAGCGATCCTTTTATGTTATCCGCATCTGCCAGTATTGCTTCTATGTTTCCATATTGCTTCAGCAATTTTGCTGCTGTCTTTTCTCCTACTCCTTTTATGCCCGGGATATTATCCACCGCATCTCCCATCAGGCCCAGCATGTCTATTACCTGCCCGACATTTTCTATGTCCCATTTTTTGCAAACATCTTCCGGCCCCATGATCTCTATATTTCCGCCCTGGTAGGGAGGTTTGTATATTTTGATGTGCTCAGAAACCAGCTGTCCATAATCTTTATCCGGCGTAACCATATACACATCATAGCCGGCTTTTTCTGCCTGCTTGGCAAGGGCACCAATAACATCATCAGCCTCATAGCCATCTATGGCAATGACAGGAATATTAAATCCTTCAATAATTTTTTTTATATCAGGGATTGAATCACGAATGTCTTCGGGTGTTTCCTGCCGGTTGGCCTTGTATGCTGCAAAATCGGTGTGGCGCTCGGTGGGTGCACTGGTATCAAAACAAACTGCCAGGTGCGTAGGTGCCTGGTTTTTTATGAGGTCAATAAGCGTATTGGTAAAGCCAAATTGTGCATTGGTATTGCGGCCCTTGCTCGTGATCCTTGGGCTGCGGATAAGTGCATAATAAGCCCGGAAAACGAGTGCATACGCATCGAGTAAAAAAAGTTTTTTCTGCATGAGGCAAATGTAAGGAATATGGAAACTATGCCACGGATGTGCCTGAAACGGTATATGCCAAAATGTAATTTAAACCGGGTGGTTTTCAGTTTTAGACAAAAGTAAATTTAGGGTTTGAAAATGAATCAGTACAGGAAGCCAAACAGCCACAACGGGATGTTGTTTTATATCCTGTTTCAATTCCGTCTGCAACCACATAAGAAAATGGTACCTGTGCTACCTGCATATTAGATTTGTCTTTCCCGCCAATTTCGAATGTGTACTTATCAATTTTAAAATCACCCTTTTTAGTATAAACTACAGGTTTTACTGCACCTGCCTGGTTCAGGAAAAAGCATTCCCGCATATTGCCAATATCAGATTCAATTGGGCTGAGTGCAAAATGTAGGTTTGTATTTTGTAGATAAATTTTTTCTGGTTTTTGCAAAAGCCCGATACCTTTTGTAGAAGCAAAAAGTTTTTTGATGATGCGCATTTCATCCAGGTATTGCAGAAATTGTAAAAAACTATTTCTGGATATACCTATTCGCTCACTCAACTTAGTTATGTTTGGGGTAAAAGGAACAGCCTCTGCAATTATATACAGTAACTGCCTCATTTTTTCTACGCTGGAATAACTAATTCCATATGCTGCGGGAAGGTCTGTAGAGAGTGCAATGCCTATTGTTTCCCCTAGTTTTTGCAGGTATGAATTTTCATTTTCAATAAAATAAGGATAGAATCCTGTTTGTAAATATTTTTTAAAATGTTGCAGTGGTTTTATTTTTTTTATCAGCTCACGGGAAATAGAAACATGATCATTTAAAAATATCTTCCAAACTGTATTTTGAAAACTCCTGTTGCTGGGAAAAATTAAGATGCTCCCGGAATGACAAACCATGCAACTCATACATTACAGCCCGCCTGCTCAGGTCGGCTTTAGATTGCTCCAGGTGTATGAGCGAAGAGCCGGTAAATACTATTTTCAATTCCGGGAAATTGTCATACAAATTTTTGATTTCAGGCAACCAGTTAGCGTACCGGTGTACTTCATCCAGAAATAAATATTCTCCTCCTTCTTTAACAAACTGATCCGCCAGTGCCACCAGCGTATTTTTCTGAAAAGTACAGATCATCCAGGCTTGCGTATAAAATTTTCCCTTGTTGCTCTTGTGCAATTTGATTAATGCGCTGCAGCAACAAGGTCGTTTTGCCTGTTCCCCTGGCGCCTTTTATACCGATAAGCCTGTTCTCCCAATCCAGGGAATGCAGCAAATCCCGCTGAAAATCCATTTCAACATGCGCAATTTTCCGATAAAACTTTTCAAAAAGCTGTTGCATAACTGTTGTTTGTATAAAACAAGATTAGTATAAAATTGTTGTTTGGGGAGAACGTTTTTGGGGTTTTGGAATTAGGGTAGATAGCGAACGTATTATGAGAGTAGAAATTTCAAATGTGCTTTAAACCTAATAAATGCCCTTATCCCAATGTATCAACAATAGTAGAAATTTCAAATGTGCTTTAAACTGCCAGAAGTAGAGAAGACTATGATTAATATCTACAATAGTAGAAATTTCAAATGTGCTTTAAACCCGGGGCTTCAGAGTTTGATATTTTCTTATTGCATATTTTGTTAAAGCTGGTAACGCTTACTTGTATGTTACAGTTTTCGAGATAAGTAACATCTCTCCCAACCTTATAAAAACCCTGATAAATTTTGTAAATTTGTCCTTGTTCAATTTTAAAACACAATACGCATGATAAAGACAGGCAACCCGGTAATCAGCATTTACACCGAAATGACACCAAATCCTGGGACAATGAAATTTGTTGCAAACAA
>JBBQYS010000160.1:0-6725 GCA_038208485.1 Chitinophagales bacterium | reverse complement strand
GGTAATTAAGGGCGCCAGTAGCATTCAACAACAACACTTCATCTTCTACTATACTGGTATCGGACGGCCCCGCATCAACACGTAACAAAGGAATCACAGTAATGATAACTGTGTCTGTAATAACCTTGGGGCAACCTAGTGAATCAGTTATTGAAACGATGTATTGCCTGTTTACCAATGGCCGCTGCACCACCGGGTTGGCAATTTGTGTGTTGTTAAGAAAAATACCTGGGCTCCAGCTGTATTTGCTGCCGCCTGAGGCTGTAAGCTGCACATCATTTCCAAAACATACAGCAGCATCCGGACCCGCATTGGCAACAGGTGGTGGCACTACTTTTACGGTTACGGCAGATTGTGCCTGGCACTTGCCAATGTTACCAGTTACGGTGAATGTTGTAGTTTGTAATGGTTGGCAAAATGGATTTTTAATGCTGTCATTATTCAGGTAAGTGGCGGGAGTCCAGTTATAGGTTAAGGCATCACCCGATGTGCGAAGCAGGAAACCATCGTTCAGGCAAATAGTAGTGTCGTAGCCTGCGTTCAGCGTTACCTGCGCTTTTACATTTACAAAAACTGAATCGTTGGTGATGCAACCAAATGCGCTTGTATATTTTAGCTTGTATAAAGTGGGTACATCAGGGCTAACTTTTGGGTTGGCCACCGTTGTATTGCTGATCATATAGTTTGGTGACCATAAGTAACTGCCCTGCTGCGGCACATTCAACTGCAGGGTGTCAATCACACATATCAAAGTGTCGTTTATCAGTTCAACGGGTTCACTTTTTCTTACTGTTACCAGCACGGTATCTGGCCTTGTTTTACTGCATCCATTTACACCAACCTGCACAATATAATTGGTGGTGGAAGATGGGTTGGCAACAGGATTGGCAACGTTGGGGTTACTCAGCCCGGTGGGTGGTGTCCAGCTATATCTGTTGCCTCCGCTTGCCAATAACCGGACGCCGGTTTGTCCTTCGCAAATTGAGGTGTCGGGCCCTGCATTTGGTATAGCAAGCGGTGTAACAGGTACACTGATGTTTTTTGAAACGATACAATTCTTGCCCCAGGTGGTTCGTAATGTATAGGTAGTTGTACTCAACGGGTAAGCCTGGGTATTCTGACTCGCTGCTGTTTGCAAAGTAGCAGCCGGCGTCCATTGCCAGCTAAGTCCCTGGGATTTGTTGCTGAATCCTTTTAAACTAACGGTATCTCCTTCGCACACTGCAGCGGGTGTTGCCGTAACGGAATTACTCAGATCAAATAAGGGCGTTAACCGCACAGAATCTTTACTGATACAACCCTGGTTGTTTAAAATTACCTGGTAGGTGGTTGGCGTTGATGGGAACACGGTTGGCGTGGCAGTGTTTGCACCAATGATATTTCCGACCGGGCTCCAGGAAAAACTGCCAGTGCCAGCTGCAGAAAGTTGCAAACTATCAAGGCCACAATAAGCACTGTCTTTACTAAGCATATTTAAAACAGGTGGTGCCAATACCGTAATGTTTCTGGTAATGCTGTCTCTGCAGCCGAGGCTATTTCCCGACACTAATTTGATGCTATAATTTCCCGGTAGCGTATAACTGTAAGTGGGTACTTTAATATGACTCGTGTCGGCACTTGTTGCGGGGGCACCAAAATTCCATGACCAGTAATTTACGGCACCGTAATTAGTACGAGTAGTATCTGTAAACTGCACTGGCGTACCAACGCAGTAAGGAGCGTTACTTGCAAATCCGGGGAAAAAGCCGGGGTAAACACTTACCGTCATATTCGTAGAATCTGTGCAGTTACCCCCTTTGTTAATGATCAATTTAATGGTATAAACTCCAGTATCAGAATACACATAAACAGGGTTTGGCAATAAAGAAGTATCTGCATCGGTGGAAGGATCGCCAAAATCCCAGAAAACAGAATTAGCGCCGGTACTAGAATGATCGAACTGGATATTGAATCCATCGCAGGTTGTAAAACTCGGCATTGCATAGGCCTGGGTTGGAATACAACCTGATACTTCTACAATAAGATCCTTACGATGCGTAGCAAATGCTACTCCATTTCTATATACTGTAATACAAACGCACACTACATAGCGCCCCCCATCTGGAGCAGTTCCTGATATGATACCGGTATTACTGTTTATAGTAACCAGTGGCCCCAATGGGTTTAAAGCACTAAATGGATTGGTATAATTTACCGATTGGTATGGTGGTGCCGCAGGATCTCTGAAGTCAGCCAGAGTAGCAAGTCCGCCATTAAATGCGTTACAAAAAGAATAAACAAGAGAATCTGTAAGGTCAGGGTCAGTTGCGCTGAAGTCAAGTGAAAAATTTGAATTAGCACAAATCACAGAGACCGGTAATTTGAATTGAGGAGAATTATCTGTTTGTGGCGGAGGGAGATTGTTGAGCCCTGGGATTACACATAAGTAATTGGCACCCTGGTCTACATTTACATTATTGGACGTTTGCCTGCTATAGGTTTGAAATGCAACTGTATAACCTCTGTTATTGTTTGGCAACTCAACAAGAAAAGAATAAGTCTTATAGGTGTAACTTAACGAAGGTGGAAACTGAATGCAAGGTGAAATATTAATCGGCACTGCTAACGGAGAAAAGAAATCTTCAACGGCTGCCCAATTTTGATTTTCAGCAGGACCTAAAACTTTCATATTGTTATCGTTGTTAAAAATGCCAACGATGTATTGAGAAATGAAAGTGGCGCCTGTTTGTCCCCTGAGCAATAATAACCTGATGCGGTATTGTTTTGAGTTAGGAGCTACACCGAGCCCGACATATTCATATCTCATCTCTCCGCCAATAATATGGGTGGCAAATGAGTCAGTGATTAGCAAATAAGTTAACAGCAGCAGTAAAATTTTTTTCATCCCATAACAGTCTGGTGGCAGGCCATAAAAATAAACAAAAAGCCGGATGTTTTGGCATCCGGCTCTCTTACGATTTAAATTCTTATCGCTTTATTACAAGTTTCTGATTTTGGACTCCTTTATCTGTCGTTATTCTGCAATTATAAATTCCAGGCTTTAGGTCGAACAAATTAATGTTCACGCTTTTCTGCTTATTGATAGAAATTGTCTTCAGATATAAGTTCATCAAATCAAAAATTTCAATTTTGGTCATTACATCTATAGAGGAACTGACTGTTGTTAAGGCATTGGCAGGATTGGGGAAAAGAGTTATTACATTATTTTCAATATTTGAAGATTTGCAACCAGAATAAATCGTTACGTTATATTCTTCTTTATAACATCCTCCATAGTTGTAATAAAAATGTTTTTGAACAAAAGAAGGACCTGTAAATTTAACTACCATCGGTTGTGGGGTAGTTCTTCCAGCTATCAAAACGGAAGATGAACCTGCACCAGGCCCCGAGAATATAACTCCGTTTATTCCAAAATCATATTGTTCCCAATCAAAACCTGAACTTCCAGGAATTGTTGAATAACTACTTCCGTCCCAGTTGGATATATTTTGACCTGCATTTTGACAAACATTTTGTGTAGATGGGATAAACGTAGGGTGGCTTAAACTAATAGTATAATCTATTATAGTTTCACTACCATTTAAATTTGCAATTCCTTGAACATAATTTTGAACACCGGATGCAGGAGATCCAATATTGACCTGTGCTTGATTTGAATTCGGATTATATGAACCTGGAGATAAGGAAATATTTTGCGTTCCACCAAGTGGTAATGTGATAAAATTCCAACTATAGTTAGTACCTACTCCTAGGTTAAACTGTTGTATAGAATTATTATTAGTGTTATAACAATAATAACTTGTAGTTTGTATGGGATGCACTTTAGCTCCTAGCCGATCGAAATAATCTTCACCGAAATTTCCATACCCGTATTGTTTAAATTGCACCTGAACAATATTGGATGTACAGCCATTGTTAATAACATAATAGCTCCCACTTCCAATTGTACTATAGCCACTTCCAACTTTATAAGTTTGTGAAGTTTCTCCTGTAATTGCAGTGCCGTTATAGTACCATTGATTACCAGATGGTAAACTAGAAGTTAATGTTCTTCCCAAAGCTCCAGCATCCGCAAATAAATAGTAATCTATAGGCCCGGTTGGATCAATAGAACAAGGTTTACATGCGTTAACTAATACCTGATCCTCAATAACACAGTTTTCACTACATTTATTATTAACAGAAACCCTACTGGGCACAGACATTCTTAATGTCCATTGTCCTAGGTTAGCGGTAATGGAAGTGTTTATAGAGATCTGCTGGGAAGGTCCTGCAATAATCGGTGTACCTCCATTAGGAGGATACCATGTGTAAACAGCACCTGTGGGGCCACAATTTGGAGATGAAGGGCCAATAGTTACAATACAAGCAGGGTTATTTATAGGGTCGGGACCGGCAGAGAAATTTGTTACATCATTTATTTCAGGTTGAGCTATTTCAAGCCATTGCTGCGCTCCGATGTCACTTCCCGCATTAGGAAAAATCCACAGGACATTATAATTACTATTTGCTGTAAAACACTGTGATACTTTTTCAAATGAAGTATTGGTATTATTTAATCCGCAATATATCGTTTGAGCAGTTCTTGGAACA
Source organism: Chitinophagales bacterium (assembly GCA_038208485.1). Classification (GTDB taxonomy): domain Bacteria; phylum Bacteroidota; class Bacteroidia; order Chitinophagales; family Chitinophagaceae; genus Ferruginibacter. Next base: position 2,132 of record JBBQYS010000160.1, on the reverse strand, counting down.
GCAGGAATTGCATTATCAGTTGTACGAATCCTATCGAAATCAATACAGTCCATAATTACCATATCAAACCTTGACAGTCTTTTTATGGTTGAATAACTGTATATTCTTTTATAAAAAGTCAAAATATATTTATGACCTGGTATTAATCTTTTTATTCCAACCGCAATTGATTCACCTCTACCATAGCCATTCGTCCACATTTCAGCGTGATTTGTATTTGGATTAAGTAACGGTCCGAAAACACTAACCTGGGGTGAACCTGAAACTGCATCCCAGCCGTTGATACATTGCATATAAAATGGGTCATGGTCATTGGTTGAAGCACAATTATTAAATAATAAGTTGTTTGGGATAAGATTGCAGTCATTAGTAGTCAATTCGCAGCCAAGAAATTGATTATCATCTCTGATTTGAAAATGGCCTGTATCATTTTTAGATAATGTTTGAGAGATGCTGCTTAACTGACTCACTAAAAAAATTGCTATTAATGAAAGATTTTTCATATTGATGATTTTAATAAATAAAGTTAGCAGAAAAAAATCGTTAAATTAATGAATTAAATTTCTTTCTTCAGACATTCCAATTCGAGCCCTATATTTAAGAATCAAGGTAAAGAAAAATGCAAGGATATTACATTGCTGCATGCTTTGTACAAAAATTACAGCATTATTACACTTGTAGATTAGAAGATTCACTTGGTACATGAATGCGAATCGCCAGAATTACATTACTAAATATATGTGATAGGGTTTTATAATTGATTTAAAAGGGAAAAGGTTAGTTCACCGAAAATCAGGAAACTCGAGCTTATTATTGGTTTTGATAGGAGTCAGTGCCTTACTTTTAAATTTAACTCACCAAGAATTTTTTCATGAGCAGGATTTGATAAGAACCGGCTACTAAATTAAATTAAAAAAGCCGCCCCGCAATAGGGCGACTTTTAATTATGTGAATGGTGAGTTTATTACTAACGGATCAGCACTACTGAGCCTTTCTTTTCAATTTTTTTATCAAGGTAATTGGTACCTTCTGCAATCCACACATAGGTGCCGGCGCTTTGAGGTTGTCCGCCGAAAGTGCCGTCCCAGCCCGTTCCGATGCGTGTAGTAGAATAAATTAATTGTCCCCATCTGTTATACACCTTAAATGCATCCAGCGATTTCATTCCAATTGCAATTGGCCGAAATATATCATTCAGTCCATCACCATCAGGGCTAAATGCCGTAGGTACTAATAAGTCTGGGTCGATTTTAAAAACTTTTACGCTAATGGTATCAAGACTGAAACAACCCTGCGGATTGCTCACCCTCACTACATAATCGATATTATCCTGCGGTAGGCTTAGGGGATTAAAAATAGTAGGATTGTTTAGCCAGGTTACCGGCGACCATAAATAGTTAGTACTGCCTGTTGCAGTCAATTGCAATGGTTGACCAAGCACCACGCTTGTATCTCTTGGGCCGGCATTGGCAAAGATCGTTGCCACATTTACCAATACCGTATCATAAACCGGTTTAGGGCAACCCAGTACATCCCTTACTTCTACAATATACCTGGTTGTTAAAGGAGGTGCCTGCACTACCGGGTTAGGAATGTTAGCATTATTAAGAAACCGGGTTGGGTTCCATGTGTAAATACTACCACCGGAAGCTTGTAATTGCAGGGATGAGCCAAAACAAATAGTAGTATCTACACCCGCATTTGCATTTGGGTAGGGCACTGTTCTTACCACAATTTGTTCCTGCGCAAAACATTTACCAATACTTGCCCGCACATTGTAAGTGGTGCTGGCGTTAACTGGCATAGCTAAGGGATTCGGTATGGTTGCATTATTAAGTGTTGCAGCAGGGGTCCAGCTATAATTTAATGCATCACTAACCAGCCTGAGCCTCATGGTATCTGTTAGGCAGATCGTAGTATCGGGGGCAGCCTGCAGGGTTACAAAATCTACCACTTTCACCGTTACCATTTCTGTTGCGGTGCAACCAAAAGGATCTACGTATTGTGCTGTGTAAGTAGTGGTAACATCCGGGCTCACCAGGGGAGCAAAACTGTTTTCGTCATCTATCATGTAATTGGGGCTCCACACAATGTTGCCTGTAATGTTGGATACGGTGTTCAACCTGATGGTA
>JBBQYS010000159.1:0-6762 GCA_038208485.1 Chitinophagales bacterium | reverse complement strand
CTGAGAGAGGCATATAAAATAAAAGGTTATGAAGAAACCTGAAGTTGATAAGTTTCACAGCTTTATTGCATAGAGGACGTCCGTACTTCAAATGCTTTAATTTGCACCAACAACAAATAAAATACGGCTGCACCATCAAGGCACAGCCGCAATATAAAACCGAAGACCGGTAATTATTTTACTTCAGCAATTTCCAGTTTGCTGGAGAAAGTCTCTTTGTTGTTTACCACAAAGTTTTGTTTTTCTTTCGTCGTCAGGTTAAAAATTTCAAACGTAGTGCCATCAATTACTTCAGCGGTTTCGCCATCCAACTTGTATTTTTTTACCAGGTTGGTTGCGGTAAATGTTTCAGTGTACAGGATATATCCTGTAGCATCTTTTACCGTGACAAGGAAGTTTGACGCTGTTGCTGCACTAAAATTCAGTTGCACGATTGGGCGGAAACTTTTTCCTTTGTTGATGCTGATGGTAGCAAATGGTTCGTCAATAGTGTTTGCAGCGTTTACATTAGAAAAAATAAAGGTAGCCGCGACAAATAAAATGATTGGGAGATTTTTTACAAATGTTGATTTCATGTTGTGTTTTTTTTAAACTGTTAATAATAAATAAGGCAAACAATTTAAAAATGGATATTCGAATCTCAACTGGTACAACCGTCGACTGAAGCACCAAATTGATAATGCAAATGTATAGCGCATAAATGCAGGATTGAAACCTTGTTCATGTAAAAAATTTCACCGCCAACAGGTATTTTAAATATAGAATCCCTTTGTTGGCAAGGGTTTCAGCATGGTTTATCGTATAATGTTCAACCATAAAATATACTTGCGTTTTGCCTGTTTGTTGATGATTCCTTAACAAATATGTCTGAAAAAAAGGAGCGTATATTTTAATTCATTGCCAGAAAGCAAATAATAAATCAGTACAAAATCGCAGAAAAAATGCAGCAGTCATGCGCATTACTGTTGAGGATTTTTTTGGGAGCTTCCTGGGAAAATTGTCTTGGTACTAAAAGAAAATAGCCTTGTTACTAAACAAATTAGTAATTTGCTGTCCTAAAAAATTCAATTATTCATTACTGTATTGTAGATATAGAAACAACGGGCTCTTTTGCAGCAGGTGCAGGCATCACTGAGGTGAGTGCATATGTGCATGATGGAGAAAAAGTGATCGATCATTTTACCACGTTGATCAATCCCGAAAAAAGAATACCGCATTACATCACAGCGCTTACCGGTATCAACAACGCCATGGTAGCATCAGCGCCGCTATTTGATGAGGTGGCAGATAAACTCTACGATTTTCTGCAGGGCAAAACCTTTATAGCACATAATGTAAATTTTGATTATTCTTTCATCAAAAACCAACTGGCAAAGTCTGGTTATACCTTAAACCTGAAGAAACTGTGTACGGTAAGACTCAGCCGGAAAACCTTTACAGGTCTACGTTCTTATAGCCTGGGCTCACTTTGCCGGAGCCTGCAAATACCAATAGAAAACAGGCATCGTGCAGATGGTGATGCAAAAGCAACCGTATTACTTTTCGAAAAAATTCTATTGGCTGGCGGTCAGCTGCACATAGATGAAATGCTGAAAAAAACTTCGGGTGAGCAATGGCTTCCGCTGCAGCTGGACAAAAAAATGATCGATGCGCTGCCGGCAAAACCAGGGGTGTATTATTTCCATGATGAAAAAGGGAAGATACTTTATGTAGGTAAAGCGATCAACATTAGAAAGCGTGTGACCGGCCATTTTATGCCACAGGATACCGGAATGCGGAGACAGCAGTTTCTCCGGCTCATCTACAAGATCACCTGTACCGAATGTGCCAATGAACTGCATGCACTGGTTTTGGAAAGCACTGAAATAAAAAGACTCTGGCCAAAATACAATTACAGCCAAAAAGAACCTTTGCAGAAATATGCTTTGTACCGGTTTACTGACCAGGCGGGATATACCAGGCTGGCCATTGACAAAAAGAAAAAAAACCTTCCGGCTATCTGCATATTTAACCTCAGGTTGGATGGTATGGCTTTACTCCGAAGGATGACAGAAGAATTTGCGCTGCACCCAAAACTTTGTTTCATAGATAAAACACCATGGACTACGGAAGAACTTACCGAATTTCCCGAGCTGCAAATACATAATGAAAGGGTAGACATGGCGGTAAAAAAACTGGAAAAAAACCTCCCGACTTTTGCCGTGATGGACAGGATAGAAGATAAGAAAATGCTCCTCTGCCTGCTGATGGAGAAAGGAAGTTTTTGGGGCATGGGTTACATCAGCAACAAACTGAAATCTGCCTCCCTGCAGGAATTAAAAGAAAACCTGCAACCCTATATGGACAATAATTTTATCCGTAACAGTATTTACAACTATGCGGAAACTTATCCGCAAAAGCGGGTAGACTTTAGCATTTAATATTCAATTTTCTTCAGCCCCGGAAACTTTATCCATGTTCCTATAACGATCAGTACACTCATTGCGCCGCCAAAAATGATGGCAGGCACAGTGCCGAAAAACCTGGAAGTGACACCGCTTTCAAATTGCCCAAGTTCATTAGATGAATTGATAAAAATCATATTGATGGATGAAACCCTTCCCCTAAGTTCATCGGGGGTTTGCAGCTGTGTAATAGTACCTCTTACTACTACACTTATTCCATCCAGGAAGCCGGCAAAGGCGAGTGCAAGAAAGCTCAGCCAATACACCGTAGACAATCCAAATACTATAATGAATATCCCGAAGCCTGCAACTGCCAGCATCATTTTTAGGCCCTGCTTTTTCCGCATTGGGAAGGATATTAAAATTAATATACTCACCAGGGCTCCTACGTCCATAGCCGCATTTAAAAACCCATATCCAATGGCGCTGGTATGCAATACATTTTCTGCTATTTCAGGAATGAATGCAACTGCTCCTCCAAACAAGACTGCAAAAAGATCAAGTGATATAACACCGAGCAGCGTTTTATTACCCCACACAAATTTGAAACCGCCCTGTATAGATTTTATCCTGGATTCTTTAGCAGTAAGCACCGTAGGTGGTTTAGGCTTTAGTTTAAAACCAACAATAAATGCCGCAATGATCAGTCCCGCCGCTACAAAGTATCCATTGGAGATGCCCAGGAAAGCAATAACCAAACCTCCGGTAGCATGGCCTATCACAGAAGAAACGAGGTAAGTAGAAGAGTTGAGTGAAATGGCTTTTTGTAATTGATCACGTGAAACTATAGCAGCGATCATTGCAGTACCTGCGGGTTGTGCAAAAGAGCGAATAATGCCGGTAAAAAATACAACTACCAAAATGATCTTTACCAGGTTAGGCGCTTGTATATCAAAATGGTCATTGCTACAAAAAGCGAGGGCCAATGCACAGAGCATATAAAATGCATAAGACCAGAGCAGGATATTCTTTTTGTTGTGCTTGTCAATGTAATGGCCGGCATATATGGCAGTAAATACAGCGGGTAAAAATTCTGTAAGTCCCGCCATACCAACCATGAATGTACTTGCCAGGTGAAACACCTGGTAGATAACGATAGTAGTGATCATGCGAAGGCCAAGTGTAAACAGCAATCTTGCACTTAAGAAATTCCAAAACTCAACAGGTAATTTTTTTTGCATAAATACCAGGCCTTAGGGAAGTGAAATGTAATGCCTGCCGTTCTCGTAGTCTTTGTCCAGGGCATCTAATATAACTTGCAGGTGCTTTTCATTACCCAAAAAATCGGCGTTGGAAGCATCCACAAAAAGGGTTTTAATATTATGCTGTTTAATGTATTGCGTATATGTTTCCTGTAGGGTAAATAAATACTCTGATGGTATATCCTGCTCATATTTGCGGTTGCGCTTCTTAATATTTTCTTTAAGTTTTTGAACAGGGGTATGCAGGTAAATAAGAATGTCCGGCTGTATGATCTGTGGATTAATAATATCAAACAGTTTCTGATAAAGACGAAACTCCTCTTCGGCCAGGTTTACTTTGGCAAACAACAGGCATTTGGTAAACAAGTAATCGCTGATGGTAACGCTTTGGAACATGTCTTTTGTTTGCATCAGGTCTTTCAGTTGCTTATACCTTTCTGCCATAAAGAACAACTCCAGTGGAAAAGCATATTGCGCCTGGTTTTCATAAAACTTTGGCAGAAAAGGGTTGTCTGCAAATTCTTCCAATATCAGCCTGGCATTGTAATGTTTGCTTAGCAGATGTGCCAGCGTAGTTTTACCGGCGCCAATATTTCCCTCAATAGTAATGAAATGATAATTCATGAACCCGCAAAAATAAATGCAAATACTATAAGCTCATATTTATTTTAGTCACATCTTGTTCATCTTTACATTTGGTCAGTAATTGATGTATGTTTTGTAATAAAACAGGATGAATTTTTTCGGCAGCGACTTCTGCCAGGGGTACCAGGACAAATTTTCTTTCCTGCATCAGTGGGTGTGGAATGCTCAGCCCGGTTTCATCCACTATTTCATCCCCATAAAATAAAATATCAATGTCTATCAGTCGGGGACCAAATTTTTCTTTCCTCACTCTGCCCATTTTGTTTTCAATGTCGAGGATAGTATTTAATAGTTGCCGCGGGCTAAGGCTTGTATCTATGACCAATACTGCATTCAGGAAATCGTCCTGTGCTATATCTCCCCAGGGAGCTGTGGCATAAAGGGAACTGACTCCCGAGATTTTTCCACAACTTTTCTCTACCAGTTTTTTTGCTTTCCTGAGGTTTTTTACCGGCTCGCCGATATTACTTCCCAATAGCAAAATGGCTTGCTGAGCGGTAGATTTATTTTTCGATCTGTCTGAATGTTGCTTCACCATTATTATAAAACGTAAACATAAAATGATTCTCCCGTTTTATTTGACTTAGTTTTGCTCGCAAAATTTACCAGGACATACATGGCACAATATAGTCAGTTTACTGCAATGTGGGCAATTACAAGGGGAAGTCTCAGGGCTATGTTGCGCAGCCCGTCTGCCATCATTTTTACTTTTCTTTTTCCATTCATATTTATCCTTGTTTTTGGGTTTATAGGAAATGGTGGTAATGTGTCTGTTTACAAGATCAGGATTGCCGAAGGGTCAGATACTGCAAATGCTTTTTATGATTCATTGAAATCAAGCAGCAGGTTTAATATCGTACATTATAGTTCCCCACAAAAGCTTCATGCTGATGAGGTGAAGGGAAGCCTTGCCGCTACCATTAAGATTACAAAAACCGGTAAGCCGAGCCCGGCATATAATTATACAATCACCAGTACAAATGCAAGCAGTGACAAATGGCCAAATGTGCGGGAGATATTAAATAGTATTTCTACCAAAGTAAGTGACGGTGAATTTGCGAACAGGCCTCAATTTGCTGAACTTAATTTTGATTATACAAGAGATATTCAACAAGTCAGGGAGTACAAAACGATAGATTTTATTCTTCCGGGGCAGTTGGGTTTTTCTCTGCTTAGTGCCGGTGTTTTTGGTGTGGCATTTATGTTTTTTAACCTCAGGAATATCCTTGTGCTTAAGCGTTTTTATGCTACCCCTATCAACAGGATCTTTATCGTTTTGGGAGAAGCATTAAGCAGGGTTATTTTCCAGATGATCACTGCCATAGTGATCATTGCGGTCGGCTATTTCTTCCTTGGTTTTACTTTAGTGCATGGTTGGTATACTGTTTTCCAGATGCTGTTCCTCAGTTTTATCGGCCTGCTGATCTTTATGGGTTTTGGGTTTATTATTAGTGGCGTGGCCAAGTCAGACAGCTCCATTGCACCATTTGCCAACCTGATTACTTTACCTCAATTTTTACTTGCCGGAACTTTCTTCTCAATTTCGGCTTTCCCTTCCTGGCTACAACCAATATCAAAAGTTTTACCACTCACGCATTTGAATACAGCCCTGCGTGCTGTTGCTTTCGAAGGGTTAAACCTTTGGGATGTGCGGTTGGAAATTGGTATTCTCCTCCTTTGGGGAATTGTAGCATATGTTATTGCTATCAAAGTTTTCCGCTGGGAATAAATTTATTTTTCAATACTCATTATGAACAAAACATTCGGCCTGGTAAAAGCATTCCTGATTGTGCTTTTCTTTATTTTCATTTTTGTCTTCCTCTTTTCTTTATTAATTCCGTCAAGGGTGGTGATCGTGAAATCAGTCTCTATCAGCAAACCTTCTGAGCAGGTAATGGGTGCGGTGAGTGACCTTAAAACCTGGAAGAACTGGCACCCGGCATTTGCAGATTCAATATACAATAGGCCAGAATTTTTTGCAGATAGTATTCTCTGGTACCAGGAAGAAAAACTGAATAAGTTAGTGGTGAAAGAAAGGTCTCCATTGGGTCTTCGTTTTAATATTGTGACCACAGGGGAAAAAGAAATAGAAAATATTATCTCTGTTGCCTCGGATAGCGCCTCATCAATAACAGAGCTTCAGTGGACGGCAGTCATTCATTTAAAATGGTATCCCTGGGAAAAATTTGCAGGTATTTTTACCGAAAAAATAAATGGGCCGGGTTATGAAATAGCTTTACTTTCTTTAAAAAAATACCTGGAATCACCTAAGCCGGAAAACTGATTTTGCCCATAGTCGGTCTTTCCTCAGTCCCGGTATTCATGATCATTTCATTGGCCAGCAAGGCAAAAAGTAAAGCTTCTTTAGCATCTCCATTTACCCCTAATTCATTGAGGTCAAGAATTCTTTTCCCTGGAAATTTGGTTTTTAGAGATTCAACAAGTGTTGCATTTTTTGCACCGCCTCCGCT
>JBBQYS010000158.1:0-6790 GCA_038208485.1 Chitinophagales bacterium | reverse complement strand
ATTCCAGACAGCATATTGTCCCTACCTAATACCTCAACTGGAAAAAAGCGAATACCGTTTTTAATTTTCCCCGTATATATTTTTAACAATGGCAATAATAATTTTCCCCTTTTATATAGAAACGTAAATTATATTCCTTTGGCTAATGCTCTTGAATGGAGAGGAACTTATACTTTTGTAGTTCGCTAAACAAAAAATTTTTCTTATCGGCTGGTGTCCGAGACACAAACCACGGAACAGCCGATTGAAGCAGGAGAGAAGAATTATGGGAAGCCATATCATTGATCAGGAAATACGATACACTTTGTTATACAAAAAAGCCTGCGGGTAAAGAATGGCATATCGTATTTAAGTAAATTGTTTACATACCCTGATCATCTGCACTCGGACCGTAGCTTCCTGCTACAGCAATACCCAGCAGGCGATAATCAGGAGAAGACGATTGCGGAACAAAAAAAAAGAGGCTGTCCCAGACTATTGAGACAGCCTCTTTTTTTTAATTAATTTTTATTGGCCTGGAGGCGCCTGGCTTGCCTGTTGCAGGCTATCCATATATCTTTTTTGCATTTCCTGCATCTTAGCCTGGGCAGCACTCATTTGTGCCCTTGCTTTTACTTTATCTACCAATTCTAACACGTCTATATCAAACACAAGAATCTCATTTGGACCTATGTCAGCACCGCTTCCCTGTTTGCCATAGGCAAGGTTAGAAGGGATGAAGAATTTAGCTTTTGCACCCACTTTTAATACACTAAGTCCATCTTTCCAACCCGGGATGATACCGCCAAAAGAAGGATCGCTTGTAAGGTTTACCAAAATTGGCTCTACGTGTCCTTTGCTCGGATCTGTATTGCTGTCAAACATTTTTCCTTTTAGTGTAGTACCGGTGTAGTTTACATTTACCAAAGATGATGTATCTATAGCGGCACCTGTTCCCTGAGAAATGATTTGGACATAAGTACCTTGTGGTGCTCTTACAGCCTGTATGTTATTCTTGGCCAGGTAATCTTTAATCGTTTTTTCGTCTTTTGTTCCCTGTTCTTTTTGCTTTTGCTCCTGGATGGCCTGGGCTTTTATCATTCCTGTTTCCCTGGCTTTTTCTGATTCCTCCTGGGTGGTATACACGTCTACAATTTTATAAGTAGAATAAACGTATTGTCCTTTTTTCATAAAAGCTGGAAGTTGACCGTTCTTAGCAATGGTATCCGTACTGATCTTAATAACAATGCTATCACCTTTATATACTTTAGCAAATATCTGCTTCAGTTCTGGTGGAAACTGCATGGTGTCATACAAAATGATTTGTGGCATTCCGTCATCTATTGTACTGGACAATATACTGTCGTTATACATTTCTACCATTTGTAAAGCCATAAAATTGCCGGTAGTAATGGCCTGACCACCACTTTTTCTTACAATCTTATATTCCAGCCCTTCTTTAGTTTTTTTGAAAGGCTCGGTGCAGGCGGCAAGCAGACAAACTGCTGCAATACCCGCCAATAGCATTTTTTTCATTTTTTGTTATTTAGTGTTGTTTTATACTTAAGTGAATAGTTGCTTAGAAATTATAGGTGCTTAAGGCTGCTTTGTTCTCTATTAACGCATTTTTAAATTGTTTCACCGCTTCATCAAAACCGGCAGTACTGCTACCACCAGCTGCGTTTTTATGTCCCCCGCCTTCGAAATATTTCCGGGCAAATTGGTTTACGTCAAAGCTGCCTTTACTTCTAAAAGAGCATTTTACGATTTCGCCACGGTCTATAATAATAGCGGCCATTTTAATGCCTTCTATACCCAACGGGTAGTTTACCAGGCCTTCAGTATCACCAGTTCTAATATCATATTTAGCCAGGTCTGTAACAGGAATAGCGATCAGGGCAGTATTGTATTCGTAAAAAATTTCCAACCTGTTCAACAATGCATTTCCTATGAAGCGTAATCTTGTTTCGGTTCCTGTATCAAACAAGCTTTCGTGTACCCTTGTATGAGAAAGGCCTTTATCCATCAGCACACTCACTATTTTATGTACACGACTATTGGTACCCGGAAAACGGAAAGACCCTGTATCAGTTAACATACCGGTATAGATACATTCTGCAATCGACGGATTTATATATTGTAAATGCCCCGACTCTTCTATAAAATCAAAGATCATTTCAGCAGTAGAACTTTTTTCTGGAACACTGATGCCATAGTCAAACACTTCAAGCGCAGGCTCTTCGTGGTGGTCTATCAGTATCTTGGTGCCGGGCGCAGCAAGTAGCGTAAGTTCCATATCTTTCGTACGGCTGAGCACATTAAAGTCCAGGCAGAATATCCAGTCTGCAGCATTTATGCATTCGTCTGATTTTACTTTGCTTTTTTCATACTCCCACACATTTTCCATACCCGGCAGCCACTGCAGGAATTTTGGCCAGTTGGTAGGGGAGATCACCTGTACCTGGTGTTCGAATTGTATCAAAAAATGATATAAACCTAACGCACTTCCCATGGCATCACCGTCTGGTTTCTGGTGCATGGTAATGACTATTTTCTTGTTTGCACCGAGGGCTCCGTAAATTTCATTGATAGATTTCATCATAATCAGGGCGCAAAAGTAATTGTAATTGGGCATACTTCAAATTAGCATTGCAAACCAACTGTTAATCTGCTTATCTTTGCGCCCAAAAAAATACAACATGACAAACAGAACTTTTACGATGATAAAGCCTGATGCAACTGCCAACGGCCATACAGGTGGCATTTTGCAAATGATTACAGAAGCAGGCTTCCGCATAGTAAGCATGAAAATGCTACACCTAAGTGCAGAAAAAGCCGGACAATTTTACGAAGTACATAAAGAAAGACCTTTCTATGGTGAACTGGTTGAATTTATGAGCCGTGGTCCTATCACTGCAGCTATTCTTGAAAAAGATAATGCAGTAGAAGATTTCAGAAAGCTGATTGGCGCTACAAATCCTGCACAGGCTGAAGAAGGAACTATCCGTAAAAAATATGCTACTTCTTTAGGTGAGAACGCAGTACACGGAAGTGACAGTGATGAAAATGCAGCGATTGAAGGTGCTTTTTTCTTCAGTAAATTGGAGCAGTTTTAATCAAAATCCAACAAATAATTTTACCAAAGCCTGCAGCAGTTGCAGGCTTTGTCATTTTATCTAGGTGCATATCTTAGGTCGCAGCAGCAAGTGGTTTTTGGAGTCATAACTACGGCACAGCCTCGGACGGTGTCTCACCGACTGAAATCAGGAGCAACAATTTTGGAATGCACACTTATATCACGGTATGATTATGGTGTAACTTTGTTTTCTTAAGCCGGACCTTTATTTATGCGCATCTTATTTATACTCTTTCTTTCTTCATTTGTGCTGAACTCTTTTGCCCAGCAGGATTCTACCGAGGTTGTGGGCAGAAAGATCATCACCCTTAGTCCTGTAGTGGCGGGAAAAAAAATGGATGTGCCGCATTTTGTTGAAGCGGTTAAGAACGACAGCAGTTTTTATAAAGCTTTTAAAAATTTACGGATACTTGGCTATACTGCCAAGAATGATATCAGGATGCTGGATAAAAAAGGGAAGCTGGACGCATCTCTCTATAGTACCACAAAACAAACACGGAGTAACGGCTGCAGGGAGATGGAAATATTGGATGAAAAAGTGACCGGTGACATGTATAACAGCGATCACGATTTTAATTATTACACGGCTAAAATGTATGCCTCCTTGTTTTTTACTGAGGGAAAAATTTGTGGAGAAGATAATGTTGTGGCAGGGAAAGAACTAAGTACTTCTGATAAATCAGGCATGGATAAACATAAGGAACAACTGAAGATGCTGTTTTTTAATCCCGGTAGAAAAATAAAAGGAATTCCTTTCCTCAGTGGTAAGACGGAAATTTATGACGATGACATGGCAGACCTGTATAATATGAAAATCGATTATGAAACATACGCAGGAATTGATTGTTATACTTTTACCCAAACAGCAAAAGAAAATAGTGGCGGAAAAGTAGTAATAGATAAGATGAAAACCTGGTTTAATGAAAGCACAATGCAGGTAGTAGCAAGGACTTATTCCCTCAGTTATAATGCCTTGTTTTATGACATGAAGGTAGATATGGAAGTGCAGATGAAGACTGTTGGCAACCTTACAGTTCCTGCCCTGATCAGGTATAACGGAAACTGGAAAGCTATTACCAAAAAGAGAGAGAGGGGCGTATTTACTGCAACGCTGTATGACTTTGTTTTATAAATCTTTTCAGTAATATTGTCTTTTACCTTTATAAATAAATCCCTGCAATGGAACCACTTTCAACCCAAGTTGCCCATCTTTTTCTTATTGCTATTCCTATTGCCTGTATAGCCTGGACGGTTACACACGAAGAGGTATTCAGTGAACCCAGGGATTTTTGTGTAAAAAAATCAAAAGAATGTAAATCGCTTCTCCAGAGAAAGTTTTTCTATCTCTTCACCTGTGAATATTGTTTTAGCCACTATGTTACTGCGTTCTTTCTGATTATTACAAAATACCAGCTACTTTTTGATGACTGGAAAGGTTACCTCATTGCAGGTTTTTCATTGGTTTGGATAGCAAATGTCTATATGAGTATTTATGCTTTTCTAAGGGTTAATTTAAACCTGGAAAAAATAGAAACTGATATAAAAAAAGAAGATCTCAAAGATAAAAAGGAAGAGTAAAAATAACCTACTGAGCCCGAGATGAGAAAGAATTGTTAATGATGCTATTCCTCAGGTAAAGTCTTATCCCTGCTGCATTTGTGTTTAAACTTTTCAATCATAACCCCTGTAATTTTATTAAATATTTTCCCTTATTTCAGGCATATATTCTAAAAAATTTCCTTTGGCATAGACTTTGCAAAATGCAGGAAAAAACTTAAAATATACAGTTATGAAAAATTTGTTTTTAGCAGGAATATTAGTTTTTTCTCTAAGCGCTGCACAAGCCCAAACTAAGTCAAAATCATCAAAGAAAAAAAGTGAAAGTGCCTATGCAAAGATCAATGCTGACAGCCAGGATAGGCTAAATAGTCTAAGGACTGATGCATTAGAAGCAGATAGTATGAGAATATTGGAAGACAGTCTTGCAGCTGTAGTGTTGGATAGTACCAGGACCGCCTGGAAAATGAATAAGACAAATGAAATTGACAGCATCAACCAGGTGAACTTTACAAATTTGGCCCAGACAAGAGAGAAGCAAAGGAACATGGAAAGAAACTGGCAGATCATTTATAAATCAGCAAAGCTTAATCCTGCAAACTGGCAACAGGTAAGTTACCTCAATAGTGACTTTGAAAACAAGGTAACTGCTACTAATCAGGATGAAATGTTGGCTGCTGAAGCAAAATCGGCAAAGCTTGAAGAATTAAAAAAAGAAAGAAAAACCAAACTAAATAACCTCGTAGGTAAGTCTGCAACTAAAAGATTGGATAAAGAACAGAAGAAGTTCAATGAAAAAAATCCGGGTGTATTTACAGAAACAGAAACATTAGTAGAAATTCAGTAATACTCCTATCTACATACACAAAATGCCTGTAATTTTTTTTGCAGGCATTTTTATTTAAAGGCATCCAGTAAATATTCCAGGCCGTTTAATTTGATCTCATAAATGGTTTGCATTTGCCTGCCCAATTTGTTTTGCGGAAAACCACCTTTCCTGATAAACCATTCCAGGTAAGAAACCGGCAACCGTGCAATTGTAGTGCCTTTGTATTTTCCGAAAGGCATCTGTGTTGTCAGGGCTTCTTTGATGAGGCTACCATCGGGCATTGGTACATCTTCCATGCTTATCTTTTTACTTCAGGTATCACAGGCAGGCTTTCGTTCCCTGATTCATTTACTGCTTGCACAGCGAAAAAATAATTGTCTTTGCTATACGGAAGTTCGATCTCAGTTTTATTTGTAAATATTTTCTTCTGCCAAACAGCACTCGTGGTTTCCCGCATCATAACATAATAGCCTGGGGCATTTCCGTTGGTTGGTTTTTGCCATTCCAGGAAGGTAGTATTGCCAAGCTTTGAGATCAGGATCTTTACTTGTTCTGGTTTCCCCGGAGCAGAGGCAAGATTTGCCAGCGTAGAAAGATTTACAGCAGTGTTTTTTCTCAGGTATTCAAAATCCATGAACTCGGGAAGGTCTCCATACTGAATGCCGTTTTCCATTCTTACGTCCTGGTGCTGGTGGTAATAGTTTTCGTTCATCTCTGTAAGTCGTACTGCAGCAAAACCATTGTTTACATAAGGCGTATGATCTCCACCTCTTAGAAAACGATCATTTCTATAAATCATTACTACCTCAAGATTTGGCACATATCTTTCACCGGTTTCTTTTACATACCGTGCCAGTTGCCTGCTGTCCCCATCATTTTCATTCCCCATCTGCCGGATATATTTGGCAGTTTTTTCAGTTTCAAACGCCGGTAATCCTTCACTAAAAACCCTCAATCTTGTATTGTCTATAATGTTGGTCTGGCTGCTGTTGTTGCTGCCCATGATGTCATTGTTGAGGACGGCTACGATATTTTTCTTTTCTGCTTTTGCTTTATCAGCCATGTAAGTGGCGCCCAATAAGCCTTGTTCTTCTCCGCTTACTGCAACGAATATGATCGTAGCCGGAAACTTTTGTTTGCTCATGATCCGGGCACATTCCAGGACTGCGGCTACACCGCTTGCATCATCATTCGCTCCGGGTGCATCACCTATACTGTCCATCACATTTGTACGCATACCATCCAAATGCCCGCTGATAATGAAGACCCGATTGTCTGTTGGGTCAGTT
>JBBQYS010000157.1:0-6794 GCA_038208485.1 Chitinophagales bacterium | reverse complement strand
AATTGCAAATTTCATTATGAGTAAAAGAATTATACCGGTTATAATTGCACTTACTGCTGCCAGTGTTTTTATCGCCTTTAAGTCTCAGGGGAGTGCAGATAACGAGGATACGCCTAAAGTGAGGTATAGTAAAGTATTGCGGAATGTTGGACTGCTTTTGGAAGAAGGACATTACCAACCAAAGAAAATAGATGATGCCTTTAGCAAAGAGGTATTCAAAGAATATATAACTGACCTTGATCCTGATAAAAAGATCTTCCTGAAGTCTGATATTGATGAGTTGAAGGAATACGAAACCCGTATTGATGATGAGATACATGGTAAAGAGGTGATCTCATTTTTTGCCATCAATGACCTGTATACCAAAAGGCAGATGGAAACCTCTTTATTATACAACGATATTCTCTCTGCTCCGTTTAATTTTTCTACACAGGAAACCCTCGTGCTTGATCCGGAGAAGACCAGTTTTTCTACCACCAATGCCCAACGCAGAGATTTATGGCGCAAGTACCTGAAGTACCTCGTATTGGATAAATATGTTGCCTTACAAAACGGCCGCGAGGCAGATAAAGGAAAAACAGCGATTAAATACAAAGCAGACAGCACTTTAGAAAGAGAATCCCGTGATGCTATACGCACACAGATGGAAAGGTCATTTACAACCACAAAGAACCGTGAGACCAGCGATTATAATTTTGGGAAGTTTGTAAACACCATCACTATGACGATGGATCCGCATAGCAACTATTTCCCTCCCATAGACCTCCGTTCTTTTAATGAAGGCATGAGTGGTACTTTTTATGGGATCGGTGCCCAGCTAAAGGAAGAAGATGGAAAAATTAAAATTGCTTCCCTCGTTACCGGTATGCCAGCCTGGATGAGTAAAGAAATAAAAGAAGGTGATGCTATTGAAAAAGTAGCACAGGGAAATGACAAGCCAGTTGATGTAACAGGATATGCTGTAGAAGATGCAGTGAAATTGATACGTGGTGAGAAAGGAACAATTGTAAAACTTACACTTCGTACTATTGAAGGCGTAGAGAAAGTTGTGACCATAAAACGAGGCAAAATAGACCTTGATGGAACTTTTGCACAATCTGCTGTCATCGAAGGTAAAAACAAAATCGGTTATTTATACCTGCCGGAATTCTACGCAAATTTTGAGGATAAAGATGGTCATCGTTCTGCTGCTGATGTAGAAAAAGAAATTGAAAAATTAAAAGCTGATAGCGTCACAGCCATTATCATAGATCTTCGTGGAAACGGTGGTGGTTCACTTTGGGACGTTGTGCAGATGGTGGGATTTTTTATAGACAAAGGTCCTGTAGTTCAGGTAAAAACTCGTGAAGGAGATCCCCAGTTACTTCCTGATAAAAATCCAGGTGTTCTTTGGGATGGGCCTTTGGCGGTAATGGTTGATGAAACCAGTGCCTCAGCCTCGGAAATTTTTGCAGCTGCTATCCAGGATTACAAAAGAGGAATTGTTATTGGTAGCACTTCTACCTATGGTAAAGGAACTGTACAGAGAAATATACCACTGAGCCCATCTAATATGCGCAATGTTTTCAGCTCCGATGGTGGCGCTAAAGAAGACCTGGGTACGGTAAAGCTTACACTTCAAAAGTTTTACAGGGTGAATGGAGATGCTACTCAAATGAAGGGTGTGGTTCCGGATATTATCCTTCCAGATCGTTTGGAGTTTTTAAAGATCCGTGAAAAAGACAATCCAAATGCTTTGAAATATGACGAAATAAAGAAGGCGGATTATGTAACCTGGGATAATCCTATCAGCAATATTGCTATTATAGAAAGTGCAAACCTCATGACTGATAGCAGTAATACATTTATGAGAATAAAGAAGGAAGCTATGCTGTTACAGGAAGGACTTGACAAAGAATATTCCCTCAACCTCGAAGATTACAAAGCCAAAGTGAAGCAAAGTAAAGATGCAATAGCCAAGCTGAAAGAATTGTATAAATTGCCAAAAGATTTGGTGGTGAAAAATCTGAAAGGAAACCTGGAAGAGATCAATAAATCAAAAGAAAATATAGCCCGAAACAAGCAGTTTATAAAAGCTATATCTGAAGATATTTATGTAGATGAAACGGTGAAAGTGCTCAACCAGGTAATAGCAGAAACCAATCTTGCTAAAAGATAAATTGAAAAATAAAATCTCAAAAAATGCCGGCGCTTATGCCGGCATTTTTTTTAGCAGTTAACTAAATATTTATCCCTGATAATATGAATGTGATGATTTAAATGTCCTGTAATGATAAATGCAATTGCATTTACACTAAGGGGTTTACCATCTACTATGCCTGTTGTAGACATTGTTTCAATACTAAAAGACTGAAAAAGCATTATAGTGCAAAGCCTCACCAATGCAAGTTCTTCACAGAGGCTATGCCATTCTCGTTCATTGCCAAGGCTTTTGTTTGCATAATCGTTTTCTTCAAAACCGGGTAGAGATTGAGATTCTCCCCTTGCAATGGCCAAAGCCCTGAACGCAAATATTCTTTCACAATCAATTATATGCTGAATTAATTCCTTCATAGTCCATTTTTCCGGGGCATAAGAAAAATCGTGTTTTTCAACAGGGATTTTTGCGAGGAATTCCCTTAATAATTCATTTTGAGAACGTAGTGCTGTTAGTGCTTCTTCTTCTTCTACCTGTTTTATATAATCCTGAAAATGGCTGGGATATTCGCTGATTGCTGGTCGGGGCATGATTTTTTTGTATTGATTATTTAAATATATAATTTCGAAGGCAAATATGCAATATATATCAATCAGTAAAATTAATTTTCATCGTTCTTTTTAAAATGTACTTAGAGATGTTTAACTAATAAAAAAACCATAATTTAATTATTTTGTTAAGCGACGCTATTACAATATTTTGCACCTAACTTAATTCGAGTTTTATTTCATATGTGGAAAACCTATTTGGAGAATAATCTTTATAGAGATTACGAAGGCTTTTATGAATTACCCTACTACAGCAATTCTCCACAACTAATGGTAGATAGTGTTTCATCTATTCCCGGCTGTTTTCACAATGAGAAAATGCAAACTATTACTACTGACAATCCTTTTTTAAAAGGGATAATGCAATATGTGAAGCTGGATGAGGGATTAAGTCTTTGTGCCAGTGATATTATTGTCCATAAAAATATAATAAGCAAGGCTATTTATGACCCAACTATAGTTTCTGATTATTACTTTCTGAATTTCTCAGTGTTTGAATATCGTTTCCCAACAGGAAAAGCAGGTAACGATTTTGTTAACCTGATCAGCAAAACCTGTAATTTTTATAAGCCCCAAACTTCAGTTCATACTTATTTTTATCAGCAAACCAATGGCAGGTTTTACAATATTGCCTTCACTAAGGATTGGCTTGAACAAAATGTTCTTTTTAATACAGCAGCTGCAAAAGAAATTGTATTGGCTTATTTGAATGGGAAATCCGGGTTTATTAATTGGCTGGATATTATGCATGATTCCTCCATTCTATCGGAAAAAATATGGAATGTCCTGCAAAACAATTCTGACATTATTTTAAAGTCAAATACTATTAAAGATATCCTCACCAGTGTGATTAATGATTTTTTTAATATTATGATGGCTGATGGAGAGTTACTGAAATATAAGTCTCTGGCAAACGAGGATTATTCGAAGGTAGCTGCCGCAGAAAGAATTATACTCGGAAACCTTTCTGCTTCTTTTGTCGGAGTTGATGCAATCGCATCTGCAGTACATGTATCTCCAACCAAGTTAAAATCTGATTTTAAAAAAGTATTTGGATTTTCTATGCTTCAGTATCATAAGGAAAAGAATATGCTGCTTGCTATGCAATTGCTTAAAAAAACAGATATGCAGGTAAAAAATATAGCTTCCATTTGCGGGTATATCAGCCTCAGTAAATTTACTGCCACTTTCAAAAAAAGGTTTCAAAAACTACCATCGACTATTAGATAATATAAGACATAGTTTTATTAATATAAAAATTGTGTTAGGAGTAAATGAAGTCCTTTTTGGCTAAGCATTGCTATTATTCTTTTTTATTTTTACATCTTAGAATAAAGAATGATCGTAATTCTTACTAATAAATCCAATCCTAACTAGAGTTTTATGCAACCCTCTGAAACCAATCCAACACTAATTTCTGGCAACAAGCCTGCAGCTTTCAAAAAGCTTTATAGCTATACAACTGAAATCAAAGACGCCATCTCTATGCTGGGATCCACATTTATCATTCGCAACGACTTTGAAGAGCAGGACCTCACTGCGCTACCTGTGGGTATTTACTGGTGGCAGAATGCTGATGGAAAAGTAGAGAAATTTGAAAAAAAATAATCTGTTTCTCTTCTAAATCACTTCCAGGAATCCACCCAATCGGGATTGCTTTTTCCATTTAAACGCAGGTAAACTATTTACCTACATAATTGTTAGTAAAAGTAAAATATAGCGTACAATTATTAATGTGCTCTTTATTAGGCAACTGTCAAACTTGTGCCTTATTTTTGCGACAATCCAAATTTTTTTCTAACATAACATATTTATGACCTGGAAATTGTTCTTTAATTCCTCAATAGGCAAAAAAATCACGATGGCTCTCACGGGTTTGTTCCTGATCAGTTTTTTAATCGTGCATTGCTTTATCAATTCTATGATCTTCTTTGATGACGGCGGAGAAACTTTTAATCATTGGGGGCACTTCATGGGAAGTAACCTAATCATCCGTACCATGGAACTCGGATTGTTTGCATTTCTTATTCTGCATATTGTGCAGGGGCTAATTCTCTGGAAGCAAAATACTTCAGCCAGGCCAATAGGATACGCTGTAAATAAAAGAAGCCGAAACAGTAAATGGTATAGCCGCAGCATGGGTTTACTTGGCACATTAATTCTTATGTTCCTGGTGATGCACTTATATCATTTTTGGCTTCCCTCAAGGTTTGGTGGATTTGCTAATGTAAAGGTTTTACAAACTGCAACCCTTCATGGATATTCAGATCAGGAAGCTCACAACTTATATATCGCAATGCAAGAAATATTTAAAGTTTGGTGGGTTGTTGTTTTATATGTGTTAGGTGTACTTTCATTATGCTGGCATTTGTTACACGGTTTCCAAAGTGCATTTCAAACTTTTGGACTAAACAATAAAAGATATACGCCACTGATTAAAGGAATAGGGGTGGTTTATTCTGTTGTGATATGCCTGCTTTTTGCCCTGATGCCAGTAGCTATGTATTTTAACTGGGTGAAATAATTTTTACAAACTGAATACTATTCTTAAATAATTTTATACAATGGTTTTAGAATCAAAGATACCCGAAGGAGCAATGGAAGCTAAGTGGGAAAATTATAAAGGGCATGTGAAATTGGTAAACCCTTCCAACAAAAGAAAGTTGGAAATAATAGTGGTTGGTACAGGACTGGCAGGGGCAAGTGCTGCTGCATCTTTGGCAGAAATGGGTTACAACGTTAAATCTTTTTGTTTCCAGGATAGTCCCCGCCGGGCTCACAGCATTGCTGCACAAGGCGGAATAAATGCTGCCAAGAATTATCAAAATGATGGTGATAGTGTTTTCCGTTTGTTCTACGATACAGTAAAAGGTGGTGATTACCGCAGTCGTGAGGCTAATGTATATCGCCTGGCAGAAGTAAGTTCTGCAATTATTGACCAATGTGTGGCCCAGGGAGTACCTTTCGCCAGGGAATATGGTGGGTTACTGAGTAACAGGAGTTTTGGCGGAACCCAGGTTCAAAGAACATTTTACGCTGCAGGCCAAACCGGACAACAGTTGTTACTTGGCGCATATAGCGCAATGGAGCGCCAGGAAGCGCTGGGAAATATTACGCAATATAGTCGCCACGAAATGCTTGACGTGGTAACAATTGACGGAAAAGCAAGAGGGATCATAGCAAGGAACCTGATTACAGGGGAATTGGAAAGACATTTCGGACATGCAGTTTTACTTTGCAGCGGCGGATACGGAAACGTATTTTACCTGAGTACAAATGCAATGGGAAGTAATGTTACAGCAGCCTGGAAAGCACACAAAAAAGGAGCTTATTTTGCAAACCCTTGTTTTACACAAATACATCCAACTTGTATCCCGGTAACCGGTGACCATCAGAGTAAACTTACGCTGATGAGTGAAAGTTTAAGAAATGACGGACGTATTTGGGTGCCAAAACAAAAAGACGACAACAGGAAAGCTGTTCAGATACCTGAGGAAGAAAGAGATTATTACCTGGAACGCAGGTATCCTGCATTTGGAAACCTGGTGCCAAGAGATGTGGCTAGCCGTGCCGCAAAAGAAAGGTGCGATTTGGGTTATGGTGTAGGTACCACCAAAATGGCCGTATTTCTTGATTTTGCTGATGCTATCCAGCGTTATGGCAGAATCGAGGCAGGCAAAACCGGGAATACAGGTGCATCTCCGGAAACAATTACGGCACTTGGTAAAGATGTCGTGGCAGAAAAGTATGGTAACCTGTTTGACATGTACGAAAAGATTACAGGAGAAAATCCTTACGAAATGCCAATGCGAATTTATCCTGCAGTGCATTATACGATGGGCGGCGTTTGGGTAGATTACGAATTACAAACAACTGTACAGGGAATGTATGCACTTGGTGAAGCAAACTTTAGCGATCATGGTGCTAACAGGCTTGGGGCAAGTGCTTTGATGCAGGGATTAGCTGATGGATACTTTGTGATTCCTTACACCCTGGGAAATTACCTGGCAGATGAGATCAGAACTGCTGCAATCCCAACGACACATGAA
>JBBQYS010000156.1:0-6851 GCA_038208485.1 Chitinophagales bacterium | reverse complement strand
TGAGCATAACCAAGCGCTGCCGACCCACGGGGAACAATAGTAACTTTTAGTAAAGGATACGCATGCTCCAGGTACCAGCCGCAGATAGCATGCCCCGCTTCATGGTAAGCAATAATCTCTTTTTCTTCCGGGGAAATGAGTTTGTTCTTCTTTTCCAGGCCACCGATCACACGATCAATGGCATCCTGAAAATCTGACATATCTACAGCTTCTTTATTTTTTCGTGCAGCGATAAGTGCAGCTTCGTTACAAACGTTTGCAATATCAGCACCTGCAAAACCAGGCGTTTGCTCAGCAAGTTTATGTATATCGAGTTTTACAGAGATCTTAATGGGTTGCAAATGCACTTTGAAGATTGCTTCACGCCCAACCATATCCGGTCTGTCAATGCCTATCTGGCGATCAAACCTGCCCGGCCTTAGTAAAGCACTATCCAATACATCGGGCCTGTTGGTTGCTGCAAGAATGATAATTCCAAGGTCAGTACCAAAACCATCCATTTCTACCAACAACTGATTCAGGGTATTCTCCCGCTCATCATTGCTCATCATCATATTCTTTCCACGGGCACGGCCTATTGCATCTATCTCATCTATAAAAATGATACAAGGCGCTTTTTCTCTTGCTTGTTTAAATAAATCTCTCACACGGCTGGCACCAACACCTACAAACATCTCAACAAAATCACTTCCACTCAGGCTAAAGAAAGGCACCTGCGCTTCTCCGGCAACGGCTTTGGCCAATAAAGTTTTACCTGTACCCGGAGGACCGATCAATAAGGCACCTTTTGGTATTTTACCACCAAGGTTGGTATACTTTTTTGGATTTTTAAGGAAATCAACGATCTCCATCACTTCCACTTTTGCTTCATCTAAACCAGCTACATCATTAAAATTGATATTTACTTTAGTGCCTTTATCAAACAAGGTGGCTTTACTTTTTCCGATATTGAAAATTCCACCAGGACCGCCTGCTCCACCGGCACCACCGCCCATTTTGCGCAGCATCATTACAAAGATGAGTCCTATTATTAAAAAAGGTACGATAGAACTGATCAGCGAAAGAATTCCCTCACCTTCATTAGTAGCAGTTACTACCAGGTTGGTTATTTCGGGTCTGTCAGGAAATTTTGATTTGAGGTCACGCAGAGAATTATCAAATGCAGTTCCATCTATAATACTAAAAACCAGCTGTGGCTGGCTCACCTTTAATGCCTTTTCATAATTGTTTGGCTGTTCGGGCGTATTCAGCCAGCTACTGTACAGGTTTTTCTTACTTTCCAGTGCTTCTTTTTTAATAGAAACACGGGCAATATCTTTGTTCCTTACTACCTGCACTTCTTTCACGTCCCCCTGCATCACCATTTCAAAAAAGTTCTGCTGGTTTATTTCTACGCCCGAAACATTTACATTCCTGACGAGGTTGTAACCAATGATACCAAGGAAGAGAATACCATAGATCCAATAAATATTGAACCAGTTTTTCTTTTTCTTGGGGTCTTCGTTATTGGGTAAATTATTTGGAGAAGTATTCCTTTTCGGTTTCTGATCGCCAGTATTTGGTTGTGCCATGTTTTAATTCCAATTCTTTTTTAAAGTTTTCTAATGATAAGATTATCCGTTATGCTCTGCAGAGGGAGCATCACTCCACATTTCTTCGAGCCGGTAAAATTTGCGTGGTTCTTCCAGCATTACATGTACAACAATATTTACATAATCTATTAAAATCCATTGTTCTCCTTGTCTGCCTTCATGTTTGTACGGAGATTCGCCGCACCTTTCTTTCACTTCATGTTCTACACTGTCTGCAATTGCTTTTAATTGGGAAGGATTGGTGGCCTGGCATATAATGAAGAAATCTGCAACAGCTTCAGGTATCTTTTTCAGGTCAAGGCTGATAATGTTTTCACCTTTTTTTTCCTGGATTCCATGTATAATAGACTTAAATAATTTGCTACCTCTTGATAATCTTGTAGCTGTATTTTTTTTCCGTCCTTCTAATGCGGTAAGTGGGTTCAAATGAGTAATTCTTAATTAATAAATTTTAAATTGCACCTTTTGTAGAACAACTATAAAATAGTATTGTTTTGTAAAAAAGGAAGTTAATCAAAAATACTATTTCTTTAATGGAAAAGCGGGAAGCCATGACCAAATCAGCTTTATTTAGCATTTTAGATACCGTGGACAGTACCAACAACTATGCCATGGCAAAACTGCATGACCGGCAAGCTGAGCATGGCAGTTGCTATATGGCCAGGGAGCAAACAGGTGGAAAAGGACAGCGTGGTAAAACCTGGATAAGCACCAAAGACCAGGACATTACAATGAGTATTGTTATACAGCCCAAGCCTGTCTTTACTACAAATTCCTTTATTCTAACCGCTCTTGTATCCACAACTGTTGTACAATTCATCAGCCGGCTCTGTCCAGACCAGACCTTTAAAATAAAATGGCCAAATGATATTTACTGGAATGACAAAAAGACAGCAGGAATACTTATTGAAAGTAAATATGCCGGACAACAGTGGTTATGGAGTATACTTGGTATTGGGGTAAACCTAAATGCTGAAAAGTTTGATGAATCACTACCCAATCCAATTTCTTTAAAGATCATTTGCAAAAAAGAGTATGATCCATTATCCCTTGGTCGGGAACTTTATGATGATTTGATGCAGGCTATAAACAACACTTCTGAAGAAAGCATCAATAAAATATTTTCTGACTATAACGATTCCCTGTACCAGAAAAATGAATGGGTTAAATTCAAAAAAGAGAACATGGTCTTCGAAAGCAAAGTGATAGAAGTAAATAAATACGGAGAATTGATCACCGAAGACAGGATGGGACACCAGTTCCATTTTAGTGCGCTGCAATGGGTAATAGAATCACATCACTAATCTTTTTTTTCCTCCGCTTCCCTTGCTTCTATCTCAAACTTATTGTTGTAGTAACCGTGTTTCCATGATTCCTCCAGGTATTTACATATAAAAGGTAGAAATCCATTTTCCCGGTATTGTTTTACATGACAGAGCTCGTGGCGCAACCATCGTTTGTTATTAAGAAAGTTTTCTTTGCTGCAGTTGTGTAAATAAATGGTATTGCCAAACACAATAGCTACTGATCCTGTTCCTAATTTCCAGGCAGCAATCCTGGCAATAAAACTATTTTCTTTTATCCTCACTGCTTCGGTGAGGATCTGTTCAGCTTTCATTACTTAGTTTTTTCCTGCACTATTTTCAGGATTTCTTCTGCATGCTGTTTACTCTTAGGCTTTTTGAAAATATGCATGATCTTTCCGTCTTCATCTATTAAATACGTCGTTCGCTTCAGGCCCATATATTTTTTGCCGTACATATTTTTTTCTCCCCATACTTCATAAGCTTCAATGATATTTTTATCAGGATCTGCTACCAAAGAAAATGGAAGATCAAATTTTTGCTCAAACTTTTTATGCGAAGCCACGTCATCAGGAGAGATGCCCACGACAGCGATTTCATTTTTCTTCAGTAAAGAAAAATTATCCCTCAGGTTACACGCTTGTACAGTGCAGGTTGGGGTATCATCCTGTGGGTAAAAGTAAATAGCTAATTTTTTCCCTTTAAAATCTGCAAGTTTTACAATTTTGCCTTCCTGGTCTTTTCCGGAAAAAGAAGGTGCTTTGTTTCCTGCTTCCAATGTACTCATGTGGATATTTTTTTATCGGGTAAAATTATAGGTTTTCTCCGTGGTATTTCCTGCAAGGTCCGTGGCAGAGATCACCAATGTGTGTTCGCCCGGAGGGCAATGATCATCAAAATCATAAATAAAATTCCGACCCTTATCATTGGAAAACCTTAACCATCTTCCATCCAGCAAGGCTGTAAAGTCCTGCAGGTCTTCACTATTGTCTGTGATAGAAAATACGATTCTTCTAAGTTTCGACGCATTCATGCCATTATAAAAACCACTGGGTGTAATCACAGGTGGCTGCCTGTCTGCCAATAACTGGTAGTTGCCAAAATCCCTGAAAGCAGCGCTATACCAGTCTCCATCACGCTTTACACTGGCATAATTAGTTTTACTGCCGTAAGATCTTTTCATCACCACATGGTCGGCATCTTCAGGAGAGAAATTTCCTTTTATGTTCACCGTAAAATATTTCTGCACAGGAACTGTTCCATTGTGCAACTGGAAAATACTATTTCCGGTAGAGGAAGCCAGCTCTTTATACCTGAAGCTAAATGAATCGTAAATAGCACCTTCGGGCAAATAAAATTTCACCTTTTCATTTTCGAAAATATTCAAAAACCCAGGATGAAATCCTTTGCTGCGGTCTTCTATATTATTGGTATTTGTTTCATTGATGGTGCCGAGTACCACGTCAAATTCCAGTTCGCTTACATTGCCATCCGGATCCCCGGCTGTAATATTTATTTTTTTTGGAATTGCTTTCTCTAAGCTAACAACACCATTGGTTTCATCAGTTTTATACACCCCGGTATTGTATCCGGGGAGTTTGCTCAGGTGTTGCAGCCAGGGTCCACCGGTTGCCCTTGTCTTATAATCTATATTGGCATTGAGGTAGCGGGTTTCATCATAACCGATTCCTGTAAGTTGAAAACCGGACACAGGCACATCATCTACTTTCATTATTGCCTCGTAAATACCATTTTGGTTGGTAGAGCCGGTATATTTATCCCAGGCAGTTATAGCGAAACTCACTTTTTCGGTATTCACTCTTATTGTACCAGATATAGGCACATACTTTCCACCTAATTTTTTTAATAAATATATTTTTGGGCTTTGCTCATAAGTGCTCAGGCAGCGGTCGTAAACTGCAAGGCGTAAAATATCCGGCGCTACATTATCCTTTATGGGGAAACCAAGTAGCAAAGGATTAATCACTTTGTCAGATTTTGTATCCCTTACTTCGAAGTGTAAATGTGGTCCCATGGAACCACCGGTACTGCCGCTTTTTGCAATAACTTCTCCTTTTTTTACCGGGAACATACCGGCTGGTATATCCAAATAAACCGCCCAGGATTTTTGTTTATATTGTTGTGCTTCTACGTATTTATCCAGCGCTGAATTAAATGAATTAAGGTGAGCATAGAGCGTGGTCATTCCATTAGGATGATTGATGTAAATGGCCTGGCCAAAACCCCAGGGCTCCACTTTTACTTTTGCGATATAACCCTCTGCGGCAGCATAAATATCTTTATTCACCTGCTGATCACTCCTGCAGTCCAGCCCCATGTGATAGTGGTTTGACCGAAGCTCCCCAAAATTGGCAGCCAATGCTTTTGTTGCATTGATGGGCCATTGAAAATAATTTTGTGGATAGGTTTGCACTGGCAGAAACTGCGCAAATGCAGCCCCTGCAATTAGTAAAGCTGAAAAAAGACTGAAAACTTTTTTTATTTTATTTCCTGATGTTCTTATAAAAGGCATTTTACAAAAATCGTGGATTGTACAAGGAAGGACAAATAAAATTTTGATAATATTTTAGTACTTTAAAATTCAAAAACATCAACAAAAAAACGAATCTTAACTCCGTGTTTAAACCCACAAAGGAAATAGCTATGAACTATCTTAAAGAAATGATAGATTCAAACTCATACCCCTTTTGCACAATACCCTTCGTATTCTTGAAATATGGTTTCAAGAAATAATATTTAGGTCGAAAGTTGAGGTTTATTTACTTGCGGTTTCGCTTATTGTCAAACGCAGCTCCACTATAAAAGTCTTTATCACTTTCCGCAGTTTTGCTATCATAGTTATCTGGCAAATAATTCTTGTAGACAATCATTTCATAATCACGGTCTACCCCACGGTCTTTTGTATATCGCTTTGTACGGGCAAAAGTGTCATAATTAATTCCAGTAGCATAAACTTCTTTTTCATCTTCATTCAGGTCTGCCATACCTATAGGAACAATCAAATGTTTATCACCATCCTCATTGGTATATTCATGTATGCCCTGGCCTGCAGAAGAATTAAATTCCTTCCCTGCTTCTATTAAATCATCATCTACTTCCACATCAAGATACACCACTCTTTCATGCATTTTACTTACCAATAAATTATCTACTTTTCCTATCGTGCGATTTTCTGAATCTTTTAAATTCCATCCCCGAACATCCGGATATTCATCTGCCACTTTATAATCGGATAACTCATCTAAATAAAATAAATCTTTGTTTTTTTCTTCAGTCATGATATTTGTTTTGAAAGGTTATTTAATTCATTTTCTTAAGTAAATCCGCAGCATCGTTAAAGAAGGTTTTGACCGTTTTCTTTTGATCCAGGGTTAGATCCGCCGTACTTATATTCCTAGAATCTTCTTTTAATTTATTGCTTTCAGCCGTTAAATTGGGAAATTTAGCCTGTTGCATATTTTGGAGTGCGGTACTAATTTTGCCAGTTACTTTTTTAATTAAATTTGCATGATTTACATCCATGGGGTCATTAGTTATTTTCTCAGCACTCTCTTTTGCTTGTGCAAGATCGGCTGTAATGTCAAAATCATTTCGCTCAGCAGTAGCCTTGGTTGCATCAATGAGTCTATTCAGCGCAAGATTAGTAAATACATGATCTATACCCATAGTTGCAGTGTCAGTATTTATAAAACTTACATAATTATTCACCTCTGAATCACCATTGGAGTTATTGGTATTATTAACACTATTAGTCCTGGGACTATCAACCACAACGACTGGAACTGTATCTGCATCCTGATCTATATTTTCATCATTATCTCTAAATACGAAGAAGTACAATAATGCAGCTATTATGAGTAGGGCTAAGAGTACCCAGGGCCATATTAAAGTTTCTTTTTTTTCAATTTTAATTTCTGCCATGGTAATGTTTTTA
>JBBQYS010000155.1:0-6980 GCA_038208485.1 Chitinophagales bacterium | reverse complement strand
AAATTTAAATTAAAAAATCTATTTTAAAATTGTTCGAAAAAATCAGCCACTTACCAGTAGAAAATAGCAGGATGTAAATTTTCATAAACGAGTTTTTTCAAATGACAACTAGCTTTGAAATAAAGTTGCATTGTTTTTTTATTCAGTACACTGTAAGTCCTGTTCGTAAATTGGAAACAACTTCTTTCTAAAATCTGGTATTATCAGTTCTTCATTTCATCAGCTGGTCATGAGACAAAGCCTCGGCGTGTTATATTTTTTATGCATTTTAGAAGTAGGGTGGGAAGACCAGGGCTGCCGGAGTTGAATGACAATACAATCAACAATTTTCAGATACACATATTATTTGTTACTGTTTTTCATCAGCCATTTCTTTTTGAAAGGTTGCAAAACCTTTATCAAATGCAGTATTCAGCTCTTTTGCCTCCTGCTTTAATACTTCCTTTTTTTCATTTGCGTACACTTTATAGATGATAAATTAGATAATAGGTTTTTTAAGAATTATGATTTAAAATTGATCCCAATCCAATTTTCAAGACTTAGCAGATTTGGAAATTGTTTCCTTGTTAACTCCACATCCTCCATTAGGAAATCACTTTTTTCATCTAGCCACTTAAACATTTTATACAGGCCATTGCCCAGGAATAACCTTGTTATAAGTACGGGCAGTTTTTGATATTCTATTTTCTTGTTTAGCACTTTTGTAAATGCCTCAGCCACTTCCTGGGTGCTCAATTGTTCTGTTGCCAGTGGAATTGTTCTTCCCAAATACTCATGGCTATGTAGAAATATTTTTGCAGCTGCTTTGCCAATATCTTCAGCTGCTATAAATTGCTGTATTGTATCTCTGTTAGTTGGTTGTACAAGTTTTCCTTTTAGTATTCCCTTTTTTACCTGCGGGATTAAAAAATTTTCATACAATGACGTAGGTCTGATAATAGTAAATGGTAATCCTATTTGCTTTATATGATTTTCAATTTCGAATTTGCTATTCATATGCGGAACCCCGGTATTTAGATTAGCACCAACTACCGAGGTGTACAAAAAATGTTTTACCCCGAGCTCTTTTCCAAGTGTTGCTAATGTAATGCCCTGGCTGATTTCTTTTTTAACGCCGTCTTCAAAGGATTGAACACTGAATATTCCATATACGTCTTTCAGATAATCCCGGTAAGTACTTACATCATTTAAGTCGCCTTTTACCACCTCAATAGGTAGCTTTTTTAGATTTTCTGCCTTTGCTGAATTTGTGTTTCTGGTAAGCACTTTTACTGTAAAGCCTTCTTGCAATAAACTTCTGGCAACGGCACCACCTTGATTTCCGGTTCCCCCTGTTACAAAAATTGTTTTGTTATTTGTCATGGTTCTTTCTAATTTCTGCTAGGGTTAATAATGTCGGGCAGTATTTTCTTGTAACGGAAACGCCTGGTGATTTGACGAAATTTAAAAATCGTCAGCTCAAAACCGAAACTAAATGTATAAAAAAAAGATCATTGTTTATACTCATACACGGGATTATTCGTTAGCCGGGAATATGTCTTTAAGCAAATGAAAAAAACTGCAAAAGCCGAATGGCTTGAAAAAAGAATATCAATGCTTTCAATACAGGGTATTACATTCTAATAACCCCTGTATTAGATTTGATTTGCTGCAGGCTGATATTTTAAAGTTCTGTAATTTTTTGATTGGTGTTCTATAGCTGCTTACGGAAAGGGCTTGTTCATTTGTTGGTTCCATTCAAAACTTTGCTATTTCACAAATTCAGTACAATCAACAGATGGCTTATAAGTTCCCGCTCCTTGCTGGTATACTAAAGAGGCACCTAAATGACCGGTATATAGCAAACCTAAAAGAGCAGCGAATAACAACAACAAGCTAATTGATTTTGTTGCCTTAGAAAAATTGAGCACAATGAATTTAGGGATGATTGTAAGAAACAATACTACTGAGTAAGCGATCAATGTAGCATAAGCCCACCACTCATGATCTTGTAGAACTTTAGGGTCGCAAATTTTTCTTACTTCAGTCGTGTAAGCTAATTCCCCTGTGTAAATGGCAATCCAACCACTGAGCACTCCAATAGCCAACATTACAAAAATCACCTGTTTGAGAAAGAGATGGTACGTCTTATGCTTAACAACTAAACTTATAATAGCTGCCAGGGAAGATAAAAACAACGTGACTATTGGTAAGTGCACAGAAAGTGGATGCCATAATTCTTCTCTCCATATTGAAGGTATTTCTGCAATCATTAATTGTATTACTCTAGAATTTTTACAGAAACAGGCACGTTTTTATTTCCTTTTTTCTCAACCGTTATCTCAACTTTACCGTTTTCTTTAAGTACATCAAAAGATGAAGTTTGACCGCCATTTGTCATCACTGAAGTTTCGTCTGTGAAATAAAGTTCAACTAGTTTGTCATCTGAGGTTCTAACATAAATTTCTTTCTTTGCGGGTTCAACTTCTACTATTACCCCTTGATAGGTTCCTGAATCTACAACATCTGTATCTTGATGTTCGCCGCAAGAGATTAGTAAAAATGTACATCCTAATACTAATCCTACAATTAATTTTTTCATTTTTTTCATTTTTAGTTTTTTAGAATTTCAAATTTACTAATTACATTTTGATTCTACTTGCTAATTCAAACTTTCCGCAAACAATAGGGCTTTTTGCTGTACTGATTCTCTTTGATTAATTAGTGGTTGATGTCGGCACCAATCACGACCTCATATATCAATTCATTTGATGAACCAACCAATACGGAAATTATATTACTGAACAAAAGTCACTGCTGACAAACCCCAAAGAGCCAGGGCCTGGTTTGGAACCAGCCGAATAGTTTATAAAACTATTTGAAATTTATTTTAGCATAAATGCGGAAATAATAACCTTTCTTAAACCAGGTATTATCAGCGCTTCATTTTATTGGCTGGTCATAGACAAGGCCTCGGCGTGCTATTTTATTATGGACTTTTAAATGCTGGAGGGAATATCAATGCCGTCGGAGAAAATAAATCAATACCGGATATTTTTTTTAAAAATTTTTTTAGGACGCTTATTTTTTAGCTCACAATTTTAAAGCAAGCACGACTTTTGTGTTCTATATTAAAAATAAATATTATGAATAAATTATTTTTCAAAAAAGCAGTAATAGCCGGGTTAATTGCCGGTGCAGTATTTCTGATGCTGGAAATGATAATGGTTCCTATGTTTATGGGTGGTAGCCCATGGGGGCCTCCACGGATGATTGCTGCTATTGTATTGGGAAAGAGTGTACTACCAATGCCGCCCCAACCAGTAACATTTGATTTCGGGGTTATTATGGCCGCGGTAATTCTTCATTTTATCCTGTCAATAATTTATGTTGTTATCCTGGGCTGGCTTTGCCGAAAATTAAGTATAGGCACGTCAATGTTGGTTGGAGGCATATTTGGACTGGCGCTTTACTATATTAATTTTTACGGATTTACTGCGATTTTTCCATGGTTCGAAATGGCCCGCAACTGGGTAAGTATCTTTTCGCACATTATGTTTGGTCTTGTAGCCGTATATGCTTTTAAGAAAATCTATGAGCCGGTTACAGTTTCTTCACTAAGACATTAAATCCGAAGAAAGAAAATAACCTATATGCAAGTCATCCTTCTCAGAAGGGCGGCTTGCTCTTGGGGATTTTGAGGGTTTCCGCTTAGTCGGGACAAGTTTAACCCGACCTTACAATGTATTCTTCAATAGCCCTTACTATTCCACTGAGCACAATATTCTAGTGCAGGTAAATCCTGGTGTTGGTTAATTTCTTTTTTTTTACGGGTCAGCCTCATCCCAACAATTGTGTTTTAGTTCTAAAAAGTCGGCCGAAATGCTACCAATCCCGCCGAATTTCAGTTCAGTAAATTTTGTACTGCTCTCTGTATCATCTCCAGGCAACAGTACCAGTTTACATTAATTTCCGACCTTAAAGATAAATATCCATCCATATATTTGTTCATGCCCGATTTACCGGATTATATATGGACATAGCATAAGTTTCCGTAGATGGCAGACTAACCAACAATCCAAAGACTGGCTTTTGTAATTTATTAAATGCATGAAAAAACAGAAATATGCAATTGTATATTCCGAGGGAACCTGTCCCTACTAGTTTTGAAACCGGTAGAACCAGAGGCATACAATCGCCGTTCGGAAAACTGGCGCCAGATGTATTATCAGAAAAGAAAAACTTTTGGAATTTTTTTTTAGTTACCGAAATAAAATAATTATAAATTTATGATGCAGGTCTTTAGTCGTGTGGACATTTTTAAAAACGCTGCTTTTGTTGACAATCAAATAGCCCTTGCACAACAGGCAAGCTACAAAACAGTAAACCATGATGATGTAGATGAACTGGCGTATACGATGCCTTTCCTGGATCATTTAGAGGCATTTTATCCGGTACCAAAACAGTTGGATGGGTTTTGTGTATTGGCTTATGGTGCTAAAACCAAAGAAGATTATGAAAACAACTTCCCCCTGCTGATGGTGGATTTTTTTACAGCATTAAAAATTGAACAAGTATATATTCTTACGGAAATTAAAACCGAATGGAGGGATGTCGTTTTTGAAAATAAAGAAAAGTATGCGGCTTTTTTGACTATGGTAAATGATCAAACAAATGCAGTTGGCTTCCTGGTACAGGTGAAAGACCTTCCGGAGATACTGCCCCTGTTCTTTTTTACACATCCCGATCATCCGCATATTAATATCATTCCACCGCAGGGAGATATAGCCATTAGCCAGTTTTTATGTAAAGACGGAAACCTGCATACATTGTTTAATGAAAAAAATTATGAGCAACTGAAATCTGCAGCAAACATGGCTGGTTTATTTATGGGAAGTTTTGAAGTTTGTCAGCTGTATAACAACAATAATTTTAATTGTAATGTATGACTGCAATCAGGGAAAATGTTAGTTGCTTAAATTAGGGGTACACATCTTTTTACACTAATTCTGTTACTGCCTTGCAGCCGTTCTTCACCTGCAAACAAATATTGAAAAAAACCTGTTGGTGAAGCACAACAACAGGGGAGGAGAGAAGAAATATTTTTAAGCTATTTTCTTTTGTAAGCATAAAAAAAAGGCTGCCTTCGAAAAGGCAGCCTTTGTACTATACTAAAGTTTTTAATTTATGTAAAGCACTTTACCTGTCGTAGTTGTTTCACCAACTCTAAGGCGATAGATCAAACTTGATCTGTTTTGCTGAGGGACATTGTAACGGAAAGTCTGTCCTTTTCCAGCGGTAATATTACCTTCAAAAACGGTCTTCAATTTCTGACCTGTAAGGTTGTACACTTCTAAAACACCTTTTCCTGAAATGTTAGATTCAATGTTGAATGTAACATTATCATTGTAAGGGTTTGGGAAGGTATTTACCTTAACGGTGATGTCTGAAACTGCTGCCGGTGTCTGAGGAGTGCTTGTCCTTACTGCAGTGGTACAAGCTCCGTAACCGTTGTAGGTTTTACACTCATCAAATGCATTGTTGAAAAGATCTACAGCATCGTTTATTGCACTGTAAGATGGAACAATACATCCTCCTGAGTTTTGACCTGGCATTAAAGATCCTCCAAGTACAGCATTAGCCAGCGCAAGTAAACCTGACACTGTTGCGGTACCCTTACATTCTAAGTATGTAACTACACTCTGATTTATTTGGTATGAACCACCACTAGTGAGTAAGCAACCAGACTGGATAGGAATGTTGTTTAAAATAGTACCTAACCGTGCGTTAAGGGATAACACAATTGTTTGTGACAACAAGTTATTGTTGATCCTTCCCTGCTGGGTTAAATAATTAGCATCAAAGCATGAAGTATTAGAAATATTACATGCGCCGATATTTGCTAATGGCCCTGGAGTGCCACCACCAGGCAGTGACTTATTCAGCTTAACGATATCTGCTGAAGTAATGGTGATTGTATTAGGACCTGGAGCTCCTATTATTAGTGGTGTATTTAAAATACCACTAGTGTTTAAGAGATTCAATCCATTTTTATTACCATAGAAACCTTGTGTGTAAGTGCATACAACACAATTAGGACGTGGATTGATAGTGATACAAGTTGGTGTAGAAATACATCCTGCAGCATTTTGTGCTCTTACACAGTATTGGCCTGGCTCAAGATTCACAAAGCCACCCACTGGGTAAGCTGCGAATGCGCCATTGTTCATACTGAAGGTTAAGCCAGCTGTTGCAGACGTGATAGTCACTGTTCCAGTTGTAACGGTACAAGTTGCTTGTACTGCAGCAAGAGTTGGTGCAGCTGGAGTAGCCGGTTGTGCATTGATAGTAACACATGTTTCTGTTGAAATACAACCTGCAGTGTTCTGTGCCCGTACACAATATTGACCTGCTGCAAGACCACTATAACCACCTGCAGGGTAAGCTGCAAAACCTGCTCCATTAAGGCTGAACGTCATACCAGCTGTTGCTGAAGTAATAGTTACTGTTCCTGTTGCAACTGTACAAGTTGGTTGCACTGCGCCAAGGCCAGGTTTAACCGGTGTAGCCGGTTGTGCATTAATTGTGATACAAGTTTGTGTAGAAATACAACCTGCAGCATTCTGTGCTCTTACACAGTATTCTCCTGCTGCAAGACCACTATAACCACCTGCAGGGTAAGCTGCGAAAGCAGCACCGTTAACGCTGAATGTCATACCAGCTGTTGCTGAAGTAATGGTTACTGTTCCTGTTGCAACTGTACAAGTTGGTTGTACTGCGGCAAGAGTTGGTGCACCCGGTGTAGCTGGTTGTGCATTGATAGTAACACATGTTTGAGTTGAAATACAACCTGAAGCATTTTGTGCCCGTACACAATATTGACCTGCTGCAAGACCACTATAACCACCTGCAGGGTAAGCTGCGAAAGCAGCACCGTTAACGCTGAATGTCATACCAGCTGTTGCTGAAGTAATGGTTACTGTTCCTGTTGCAACTGTACA
>JBBQYS010000154.1:0-6983 GCA_038208485.1 Chitinophagales bacterium | reverse complement strand
TCATTAAATAATGAAGGCAAAGAACTGAATGAACACCGGGTGAAAAAATTTAAACTGCTTGAATTTGTTGATTTTTTTATCAGTAGTTCACTTGTCCATTTCCGCAAGCCAGATGTCGATATCTGGAAGATTGGATTAGATATAGCACAGGCAAAACCTTCCGAAGTTTTATACATAGATGACCGGCAAATGTTTGTAGAAGTAGCCCGAAACCTGGGAATAAATGGGATCGTTCACGAAAACTATGAATCTACAAAAACCAAGTTCGAGAAATTTGGTCTCTCCCTTTGAAGATTAATTTTTTACATTCAATTTAGCTTTCCATTACTCCCCGCCGCGGCGGGGCAGGGGGCAGCAGGGTAGCGTTTCTACCTCAACAACTCCAACAGCACCGCCGTCCAACCCGTCTGATGGCTGGCACCTAAACCCCTGCAATCGTCTCCGTGAAAATATTCGTAGAATAAAACTAAATCTTTGTTTTCTTCTTTTGAATAAAAATTATTGTAAGGACCATACACAGCCCGGTTTCCATTTTCATCTTTAGTGAAAATATTCAAAAGCCGTTCGGTTAGCATCCCAGAGATACTGGTGAGGTTATACTTCTCACCACTTCCTGTAGGATATTCCACCTGTACAGAATCACCATAGAATTCACCATATTTTTTCAGGGTACTGATGATGAGGTAATTGATAGGCATCCATACTGGTCCACGCCAGTTACTGTTTCCCCCAAACATACTACTGGTACTATCTCCGGGGTCATAAGCCAGCCTAAAAATTTCTCCGCCAAGTTCTATAGAGTAAGGATTTGATTCATGACATTTACTTACCGAACGTATGCCTCCGGGTGCCAGGAATTCATCTTCAGAAAACAAAGTTTCCATGATCTGTCTCAGCCTTTCTTTCTGTACCAAACTAAGCAACCTGTCGCCATTTTCTGCCAGCCGGTTATTGGGTAAAAAAAGATCATTTGTTTCCCGGTAGTTTCGAAACCATTCCATCCTTTTTTTAAAATCGTCGAGCTTATTCAGGGCTTCACAGCTGATGACAGCAACATCAAAAATTGGTGCAATGCCCACAATTGACCTTACTTTCATTGGTATGTGATTACCATCTTTCATAGTGAGTATATCGTAAAAAAAATGATCTTTTTCATTCCAAAGGCCAAGTGAATTTAATGCCTCACCAATAATGATAAAATGCTCGTAAAACTTAGTAGCTGAATCCTGGAAACACAGGTCCTTCGTGGCTATTTCTAAAGCCATCTCCATGAGATTGAGCGCATACATACCTACCCAACTCGTTGCGTCTACCTGGTCTAGTGTTAGTTCATCCGGCACATGCGTGGACCTGTTAAACACACCTATATTGTCGAGCCCCATGAAACCACCTTCAAAAATATTATTTCCATTTGCATCAGTTCGGTTCACCCACCAGGTAAAATTGATGATGAGTTTTTGGAAGATCCGTTTCAGAAAATTTACATCTCCTTCACCGTACATCTCTTTCTCAGTCCTGTATACCTGTAGTGCTGCAAAAGCATGTACAGGAGGATTGATGTCATTAAAGTCCCACTCGTAAGCAGGAAGTTGTCCATCAAAATTCATGTACCATTCCCGCATTAAAAGAATGAGTTGGTGCTTGGCAAAACCGGGATCCGCTATGCCGACGGCAATGCATTGAAAAGCCGTATCCCAGGCAGCAAACCAGGGATATTCCCATTTGTCTGGCATCAGTAAAATGTCCTGGCATTTAAAATATTCCCAGTCTTTATTTCTTCCGTTTTCTCTTTCCTTAGTTACAGGGGTAATGCCATCAGAGTGATGCAACCATCGCTGCACATCATAATGATAATATTGTTTGCTCCAAAGCAATCCTGCAAATGCCTGCCGCTGTATGTTGATAATGTCTTCATTGCGTTTGTCTGTAATGATGGAATCATAAAATTCATCTGCTTCTTGTTTTCTTAGCTCAAAGATGGTTTCAGGATCAGTTGCAAAAGCATTATCCTGTTGCTCATTGGTGAGTCTCAGGTATATAATTTTTTCCTCACCAGCCTTTATCGTTTGCTGAAAAAGAACAGCGCATTTTGTGCCTGAAATTTTAGCCGTTATATCATCATATTTTTTTCCATGAATGACGGCATCATGGAAAGCATCTTTTACAAATGCTGATTCATTTTCCCGCTGAAACAACCTTTCAAAATTTGTTTCGTTTTCCGTGAATAATGATGGTACTTCATCTTGTAAGTAAAAGAAATAATCGCCGATCCTTTCATGGGTAGCCTGTAGGCACTTTCCGTCTTTCTTTCTAAGAACAGGCTTCTCATTTAATCCACCATGTTGCCAACGATTGTAAAACCAAAGCGTTGGCAGAATACTTAATGGTGCAGCATTCGGGCCGATATTTTTGGCCGTAATTTTTATATAAATATCATGCTCCGCAGCATTTGCATATTCAATTGTTAGGTCAAAATATTTTCCTTCATCAAAAATTCCGGTATCAAGAATTTCAAATTCCGGGTCTGTTTTCCCCAATGCTTTATTTTTTTCTATCAGTTCCAGGTAGGGATATTCATTTTGCGGAAGCTTGTACAAAAACTTCATGTAGTTATGGCTCGGTACATTGTCCAGGTAGTAGTAGAGTTCTTTTACATCTTCACCATGATTGCCTTCGCCGTTCGCCAATCCAAATAATCTTTCTTTTAAGATCGGATCTTTTCCATTCCAGAACGCAAATGCAAAACAAAGGTTCTGGCCATAATCAGAGATGCCACCCAGCCCATCCTCGCCCCACAAATACGCCCTACTCCTGGCATGATCGTGAGGGAAATATTCCCAGGGCTGACCATTTTCGCTATAGTCTTCCCGCACTGTTCCCCATTGCCTTTCACTCAGGTATGGCCCCCAAAAAGAAAGAGGGATTTCCTTGTCTTTTTGCTCCAGCATTCTTATCCCTTCAGCTGTTTGAGCAACGGTTTTCTTTTTAGATTGAGGCATAAATTTTTACATGTATTTGTGCAATAAGGGTCACCCTGTAATTCCTGGTTCAATTGATAAACGTGGAGAAAGATCAATATTTAATCCAGAAATTTGATTGTTGAATTTTTTCTCCGTGGTTCTCCCTGCCTTCTCTGTCTTTTTCTCCGTGTAATCAAACTTACATTGCTATTTTCTCCAACTGATAACTCGTCACAAATGATTTGCTATCTCCCGGCTCTAATATTACCAATCCCATTCCATTATTAAAACAATCGGGTGCAGCACTAAGGTTTTCTATCGCTATACTTTGCCTGTTTTCCGGCGTATAGATCTGTAAAAACGGGTAGCTTTTCTCCGGAAAAATTTTCACCTGTAATTTATTTTCTTTATCCCTCAATACAACCATCGGCTGACAGGTCTCAAAATTTAAACGAAAGCAATCATCAAACCTTGTATTTCCAATTAACTTTAATGAGGTGAAATCATCATATTCTTTTTCCTCTCCGGTTGGAATCATACCTTCATCAAATTCAATCCTGGTCTGGGTTTGAACTTCCAGTTGTAATTCATCTATTTTTTTATTGAAACTAAAATAAGGATGCCAGCCATCTGCAATGGGAATGATTTCCGGGCTGTTATTTTGGATTGAAGTGGTAATGTACAACCTGTTCTCATCCGTAAGTTTATATTCTACTGAGCATATGTAATGGAAAGGATAACCTGGATCAGTTCCTTCATATTTAAATTCCATTTCTACTGTTATATGATCTGCCGCTTCTTTTTTATTGGTTACAGAAAATGCTGCATCAAACAATAAACCGTGTATGGCATGATCTCCCAGGAAAAATTTCTTTATTGAATATGGCTTTCCAGCGTGTTTATATTTCCCCTCTCTCAACCTGCAGACAAAAGGAGACATTTTTGCACTTGGAAAGCCTTTCTCAGCCTGGCTTTCATCAAACTCTGCTTTGCTGTTGTAAGAATAGATTACATTAATTTTAGCTTCATTTTCTCTCAGCCAAAATGCTTGTAACATAGCGCCACAAGCAGGAATTATTTCTGCTGTGGCGCTACCAATTTCCAATACGATTTTATCGAAACCATTTTCTTGTGAAGATGAAATTCCGGCCATATGTTTTAATTTTTATCAGGCTTCAAATTCCTGTCCGTCTTCCATGTAAGTAATCTTGTATAAATCCTTCCTTCTGTCATTCCAGGTTTGTGCATTTCCTTGCAGCCGGTTTACTTTCAGTAAATGCATATCAAGGTCCTGGTAGATCAATGTTTCATCTCCCGGTTCTGCAATTGCTGCAATTCCATCCCGGTGAAATTCCACATCACTAGGTGTAAGGATGGCACTTTGTGCATATTGAATATCCAGGTTTTCTACCTGTGGTAAATTGCCTACACAACCACTGAGTACAACATAGACCTGGTTTTCTACTGCCCTTGCCTGTGCACAATACCTCACCCGGTTGTAAGCTCTTTTTTCATCCGTATTAAAAGGAACAAATATGATCTCCGCCCCTTTACTGGTAGCTATCCTGGCTATTTCCGGAAATTCAATATCATAACAAATATTGATGGCTATCTTTCCACAATCCGTATCAAATACTTCTACTTTTTTCCCTTCTTTTACGCCCCACCATTTACGTTCATGCGGTGTAATGTGCAACTTGTATTGCTTGCCATATGTACCGTCTCTTCTAAACAACCAGGAAATATTATACAGGTTGCCATCGTCCTCTACTGTAAGGTGACTGCCGGCAATAATATTGGTGTTATACTTTATAGACATGCTACTGAAAAACTGTATATACTGCTCCGTAAATTGTGTGAGCGCACGCACTGCAGTACCTGGCCGGTCGTTGGGTAAAAATGATAAAAGTTGGCAGGTGAACATTTCCGGGAAGGTTACAAAATCACTTTTGTAATCAGCCGCAACGTCTATAAAAAATTCACAGTGGCTGGCAAATTCTTCAAAGTTTTTTACCATCCTCATCTGGTACTGGATACTACAAACCCTCACATACGGAGAAATATCAGTTATAGAATAATCATCCGGTTGAAAGTCCAGGTTTACCCATTCCATAAAAGTTGCAAAGCCGCAACTCTCATGATCCATAGGGAGGTAGTCTTTTATAATTCTTTTTAGTTTGAAGTCATTGCTAAGTTGTGTGGTCAATACCGGATCACTTATTTTTTTATCTATTACCTGTTGCACATATTGTTTTACCGTCATGTCAGCAGCATAACTGTGGTAGTTAGGCAATCTTCCTCCGACAACTATTCTCTTCAAATTTAAATTTTGAACCAATAGCTTTCTTTCGTCATACAACCTGCGGGAAAGCCTCATGTTCCTGTATTTGGTACTCACCATTATTTCGATACCATAAAGCGTATCGCCTTTTGGTTTGTGTGTGCTTAGCGTGCCATCGCCCGTTATTTCCGACCAGCTATGCGCTTTGCTAAATTCATCAAAGATCAGTATCAGCGAAGAAGAACTTGCCGCAAGTTCATCATCTACCATTATACCTATTTGTCCTTCCGGAAATGTTGCTGTTACTTTTTTCCATTGCTCGGCTGACCATGGTTTCATTGATGGAAATGCATCAAGCTGCATATTCCTGATTACGTCATAGTCATCCACCGTAAGTTTTCTGACCTCTATTTTCTTTGTTTGTGTAACCTCTATTTTCTTCTTAGCCATAAATATGTTGGATATATTTTTTTTAATTTAAATTAATTTTTTTTTGGAATATAAACTTTAAATGTTCAACCTTAATTTTAAAAAACTTTCAACCTATAATGTTAAGGATCGATTTGTAGAAATCTTTATAGAACAGCTGTGCGTAAATTAGGGTATTTAACCCCTGCAGCATAAACGGATTAAATGGTTTAACTTACTTGTGCCAGGTAGAATTCCCTTTAAACAATATAAATCTTCTTCAATGAATAGTTTTTTCCTTCTTGTGTTTTCAGTGCTTACTTTAAATTCCGCCTGCACCAATGTTTCCGAAAATACCTCAAATAGTCTTACCACAGAGTCATCAGTTATGGAAAGACCGGGAACGGCCGAACAAGAGCAAGGTAAACTTCCTGACCATGCTGCTTTTGATGTCATGCTAAAAAAATATGTGAGTGAAAAAGGTGTGGTGGATTATGCTGCCTGGAAAAAAAATGAAGCTGAATTAGATAAATATCTTTCAGAGCTGGCAAACAAAATACCTACTGCAGCTACGGATAAAAATGAAGCCCTCGCTTATTGGATAAATGCCTATAACGCTTATACCATCAAGCTTATCCTGAAAAATTACCCGGTCAAATCCATCCAGGATATTAATGGCGGTAAACCCTGGGACCTGAAATGGATACAGCTGGCCGGAAAAACTTATACATTAAATAATATAGAGAACGACATTATCAGGCCGACATTTAAAGATGCAAGAATACATTTTGCCCTTGTTTGCGCAGCAAAATCCTGTCCTCCTTTGGTGAATACTGCTTTTACCCAAGCCAACCTCCAATCGTTGCTGGATAAAAGAACAAAGAATTTTATTAACTCCCCCTTCAATGAAATCTCTGCAAACAAAATAATTGTATCTAAGTTATTTGATTGGTACCAGGTAGATTTTGGTAATGTAATAACATACCTGAATAAGTACGCTGATAAAAAAATAAATACAGGTGCTTCTATAAGTTATAAAGATTATGACTGGAGCCTGAACGGAAAATAAAACAAAACCCTAATTTTATTTTATGGAGCATGTGGTCATTATAGGTAATGGAATTGCCGGCATCACAGCCGCCAGGCATATCCGCAAAATGTCTGACAAAAAAATTACAGTAATCAGTGCAGAGTCCGAATATTTCTTCAGCCGCACGGCCCTTATGTATATCTACATGGGCCATATGAAATTTGAGCATACTCAACCTTACGAGAATAAATTCTGGAAGGAAAACAATATTGACCTGTTGCATAAATATGTGGGGAAAGTAGAC
>JBBQYS010000153.1:0-7039 GCA_038208485.1 Chitinophagales bacterium | reverse complement strand
GGCTTTGTACAATGGAGTTCTTTTTTTATACTGCTGGGCTGCATACTTTCTTTCGGCTTCTT
This sequence comes from Chitinophagales bacterium, assembly GCA_038208485.1. GTDB lineage: Bacteria > Bacteroidota > Bacteroidia > Chitinophagales > Chitinophagaceae > Ferruginibacter. The sequence goes on along the minus strand of JBBQYS010000153.1, from coordinate 6,977 downwards.
ATATTCTACGTTTGCTATTCTTATGGAAGTGCTTACTTACAATCAATACAAAGCAAAAGGCGATATAGCTAAATTGATTTTGACGGCGTTCCTGGAGCCATTTGTTTTTCATCCGTTTGTAGTGTGGTCTGCCATAAAAGGAAATATAGATTACCTGCAAAAGAAAAACAGTTGGGGAGAAATGACCAGGACGGGATTGGGAAGTTCCGGGTAGTTTGTTAACCCGGCTTTTTTTATTTTATCACTACACAATTATCAGCACACAGTATCTCCATACATCATACTGGTTCTTGTGTTGCGCAGATTCGTCAGTCTGCTTGCGTTACTTATTTCCAAGTCAACGTATTATTTACTTGTTGATTTTTGCTTCCGGAAGAGAGCTTTGCTATTGCTACTGAAAACGTATCAAATACTAAGAAGCGGTATAACTACTACTACCTCACAGCCCATTCCCGGCGATGAGGTACAGGTGAATTTACCAGAATACATTTCAGCACGCCTTTTTATATTCTCAAGGCCAATGCCGGTTTTCACCGTATTCATATCAAATCCTTTACCGTTATCTGTAATACTGAGCTTTACATTTCCATCTGCGATCGTTACACTTACCTCTACTTTTCCTGCTTCCGCATACTTAAGGATATTATTCATTTGCTCCTGCAATATCCTGTACAACACAATCTTAATACCCTGTGGGATTAATTCATTTTTAAAATCGTCAAAATGGAAATCAACTGCAAAACAGTTATTCAAATTCATGGTTGTGATCAGCAGCTCAAACGCATTTTTCAATGATATATGTTCGTAAGATGCGGGTGCCAACTGGTGTGAAAGTTTCCGTGTTTCCTGTATAGCATTGGTAATATGATTTTTGCAGGTATCTATCATTTCAGCAAAATCAATTTTATTCTTATGCGTTTTTGCCAGGCCCAGGTATAACAGGGACGCTGTTAAAAGTTGATTGACGTTATCATGCAGCTCCATCCCAAGTTGGTTGCGTTCTCCTTCCTGTGCCTCTACAATGGCTTTTACAATCCTAATTTCCTCTTCTTTTTTGTGGGTAACATCCTGCATGGCTCCTATCATACGGGTTGGCTTTCCCTGCTCATCGTATATAACAAATGCCCGGTCAAAAATATCTTTATAACTGCCATCAGCACAACGAAAACGGTATTCCAGTTGAAAGGTTTGCTTCCGGTTTTTTAGGATTTTATCTAACATACCCAATACAACTCCTAAATCATCGGGATGTATTTTTTGTTTCCGCCATTCAACTATGTCTTCCACTTCATAGCTTTGGTAACCCATCATTTTGGTCATGCCTTCGTTATACAATATTTTATTACTAACCATATCCTGATCCCAAATTGTATCACTGGTAGCTTTTGAAAGGGTATCGTATCGTTCTAATGCTATTTGCCTTTGCACTTCCAACTGCTTGCGTACAGTAATATCTGTATGTACGATTACAACTTTTGGCACATTACCAATAAAACTAGTAGCCCGCAGCAAGAACCAACGTTGCTCAGCTGGCGAATGACAGGGATACTCCATTTCAAAAAAACCTATTTCTTTTTTTAAAACCTTTTTAATCCCGGTTAGTGCTTCTGCGGCTATTGTATCTCCACCCAGGGCAGCTTGCCCGCAAACCTCCAAATAATTACTTCCTTTCCCTGTACGTTTCAACGAAGATTCTCCATTGTTTTTTGAAAAATCAGTCCAGGCTTTGTTGACGCTTATTAATCTGCCATCTTCATCTACCACAGCAATTTCAGAAGATATCGAGGTTAGGATACTCCTGTTAAAAACTTCACTTTCCTGAAGTTCCTTTTCTGTTTTTTTTGTTTCTGTAATATCCCAATTTACGCCTAACATGCGCAGGGCATTTCCCTGTTCATCTTTTATTATATGCCCATGAGATTGTAAAAAGCGAACAGATTGATCTGGCCACAGTATCCTGAATTCTGTATGGAAATCATCGGTTCCTTTCAGCGCATCTTTCAATGCTTTATCCACTGTCTCAATATCCTCAGGGTGCAGCTTTTTTTGCCAGGGATTAATTACAGCGGTAGACGGGTTTTCTTTAATTCCATAAAGCTCAAACATCCTTTCATCCCAAACCATTACATTATTTACCACATCCCAATCCCAGATACCGATCTTGGCTGATGAAGTAGCCATAGTCAATCGTTCCGTTAAATTAAGAATGGCTTTTTCAGCTTCTTTGCGTTTGGTACTATTAGCCCTGATGGCCATATACTGGTATGGCTTTCCTTCTTCATCCAGGAAAGGAACAATCGTGGCATCTACCCAGTAAGTAGTTCCGTCTTTTGCTTTATTTTTTAATTCTCCTTTCCAGATGTTGCCATTAGCAATGATGGTCCATAAATTTTTAATGAATGATTTGGGATGATACCCGGAATTGATGATACGGTGATCCTGCCCGATTAATTCTTCAGCACTGTATTGTGAAATGGTGCAGAAATTTTCATTTACGTATTTGATGATTCCTTCCTGGTCGGTAATGGCCACAATGGATGACTGGTTGAGTGCATATTTATAATCTGCAAATTCCTTTTCATTTTTTTTTCTCTGGGTGATGTCTCTTACAATGGCTTGTATATTTCCACCCGCTGTTAGTTTGGCGTTGAACTCACAGAAAAACACTGTATTGTCTTTGCGTTTAAATTTTCTTTCAACCAAAACAGTATCACCACTGAGAATGCGGGTAAGGTTTATAGGTATTTTACCGGCAAATTCTATAGGTGTTATGTCAGTTAAATTTAATTGTAAGAGTGCTTCTTTTGAGTATCCCAGCATGGTACAGCCCATACTGTTTGTTTCCATAAAATTCCCCTGCAGGTCTACTATGAAGATGCCATCCGCCGCCTGCTCTATAAGCAACCGGTATTTTTCTTCGCTCTCCTTTATTTTATTTTCTTCTTTTTTCTTTTGAGTAATGTCGTTGAAAACAAGTACAGTACCACTAATAACACCATTTAAATCAAAGAGGGGCGAACCCGAATTGCTGATGATCAGGCCTTCGGAATATTTTGTCTTAAGTATGGTATTGTTTTCCATTTCAAAGCATTTCCCATGTTCCAGGATACGGCTAACAATATTTTTGAAGGACTTGCCTGATTCTTCATTTACCACATCATAAACTTCTTCCAGCGGTCGTGATTTTGCTTCATGATTTTGCCAGCCGGTCATTTTTTCTGCTGCAGGATTCATATAAAAGATGTCTCCATTTTTCCCGGTGGTTATTAAGCCATCACTGATGCAATTTATGGTGGTATGGTAGTGTTCCTTTTGCAGTTGCAGTTCATCCGATACTTTTTCCGTTCTGCGGATTTCAGAGAACAATAACCAAAACACCAATATGATCAATAAGAGGGAAAATGCTATACTGAAATAAGCAATTTTGGAAATCACAGTTTTCACTTGCCAAAACCTGGCTTTAGAATGTTGCAATTGCACTTTATAGCTTTTAATAAGTGTTTTGCTAATGGCAGTTATTGAATCAAATGCCTTTTCCCCCTCGCCTGTAGCAATCAGGACTGCTGCACCAGGCCTGTTTACTTCCGCAAGTGTAAGCACCTGGCGCATGAACGCAATCTTATGCCGAATAAGGGTATCTAGTTGTAGTAATTGTAATTTATCCTGTGGTAAATCTTGTAACTCCACTAAGGATTGCAGGTGTCGGGCGGTAGCATGTATAGAATCAATCGTAGGACCAAATGCTTCTATAAAAAGTTTATTGCCGGTAAGTACGTATCCATGTTTGGCAGCTTCTGCAGTTTTTATAAAGAATCCCAGTTTTTCAAATGTTTCTTTCTGCGTAATAAATTCTTCCTGCTTTTTATATTCTTCATTAAACCATTTGTTATTGGTGGTTATCTGTAGAATGGCGATACCAAAAAGAGATATGGAAAAAAACAGCACAAACAGCAACAGTTTTTTCCTTCTATCCCTTCTCTTCTTTAGCTGTAACTCTTCGTGTATTTTCATCGTTTTTCATAATGGAGGATATTCATTCAACTAACTGGCAATCGCTGTTCTATTGACGATGCCGGGTATTTTTTCAAACTCAACATATTCATCAAGGACATAATCAGCTCCAAGTGTGGTACATTTTTCAAGACTTTGCTCATTCTTTAAACCAAATAAAATAATTACCACTGTTTTTTTATTAAATGCTTTAATCTGTTTCAGCAGTTCAAAGTTATTGAAGCAAGCAAATTTTAAATTTACGAGTACAGTATCCACGTTATACTTGTATAAAATGTCCATGCTTTTAGGGTAATTAAGGGCATGGAGAAATGCTATGCTACTATTAGTCTCGGCAATTAATTCAATTTGTCTTGTCGCAATTAATTTCGATGGGGTAAATATTGCTACAATCATTAAGCAAGTTTCTTTGTACAAAGCAATAGAAATTGTGCAAGTAAAATGGTAGCCGTAAAGCCTAGATTATATAGTTTTTGAAACTATAGAAAAGTAGTTGTAATACTACCGTTATCAATGATAAAATGTAGCTGCATTATTACCTATAAGTTAATGTCGGATATTACACCATGGGTAATAGCATAGCGGGTAAGCTCCGGGTTGGTATGCAGGCCAAACTTTTGCATAATCCTGCTTCTATGGGTGCTTATAGTAGTAGGTGCCAGCGAAAGTGATTGAGCAATTTGGGTTACAGTTTTTCCCATGGCGAGTAGTTTAAAAATGTCAAATTCCCTGTTAGTAAGAATTTCATGGGGGTTTTTATCATCTCTTTTTTCTAGCAGTAGATCTATTACTTCCGGGGTGATATATTTTTTACCTGCTAAAATGCGCTCAATAGCTTTAATCAATTCAAACGGTGCCGAATTTTTATTCAGGTAACCCGATCCACCGGCATTCAATACCCTTACTGCATATAACTCTTCTGTATACATGCTTAATATTAAAACGGGTAAAGCAGGTTTTATAAGTTTGATTTGTTCAAGCGCCTCCAGTCCGCTGCGGCCGGGCATATCCAGGTCGGAGATAACGAGGTCCCAATCATGTAACGAGATTTCTCTAATGAGCTCTTCCCCATCAGCAACTTCTTTTATTTCTACAGCAGGGTATTCATCTTTCAAAATCCGGATGAGCCCTAGCCGGATATAAGCATGGTCATCAGCTATAATAATGCGTTTCATGTTTTTATCCTTTTAAAGTATTTATGATTTATATGGTATAGAGTTCATCATTTTTGGTCAATTTCCCTGGTTAAAAAATTATTCAAATATACAATTCTATTGCAGCAACTCTTACTATAATGGCTAAAAAACAAATGATTTTTTTAAATAAAATTTAGGCAAAGATTTGAGAAATGCCAGAAAGGTCACACTTAAATATAGTTGCAGCAAAATGGCAAGTGCAGCTATTTTTCAACCCGGGTTTTGTGTCGGGGTTTCAGTTGCTTTACAACAGGGTAGCAGTGTGCGGTGGGTTATCAGGGATTTTGTATTGAACGTTTTGTCAGTTGCAGCTGAATGGAATTTATTTATAGGCTATAAAACAACGAGTTGGGCTTGCTGAAGTAAGGTAATGACTAATCATCGGGCACGGTACCGCTGGCGAGGGAACCTTACCCGTCCTGAATGAAGTTATCACCTAATTAATATAAAACTCTTTTCAAATAGTAGCTTTTTTTACAGCAGCACCAAAGCAATATTAAATGACTTCCCTTCTTTATCTGACAAATTAAGGTAGTAATTTCCTGCAGGTACATTTTTAGGTAGTTCAACAGTTATTCTACCTCCACTATTATTGGTGTATGAAATTCTGCTGGTCCATATCTGTTGGCCGGCTTCATTTATAAGAACAACTTTATAATTACCAAAAGATGGGGTAGCAAAATAAAGGTTCAACGATCTTCCTGTATTAGGGTTTGGATACACACTAATTCCGGGTATATTTTTTAAACCTGCCACCTTCACTACTTCACTGTATTTTATGTCAGCATTTAGAGAGGCGATTTTAATCCGGTAAAAATTATTTCCGTCAAAAGGCAACAGGTCTTTATAATTATATTTTGCTTCAGTACCATTATTCATCAACGCCTGTTTTGTAGCTATTGCTTTAAATATGATGCCGTCAGCGCTCTTTTCAACAATATATTCTTTGATATTATTTTCTGCAACAGTTTTCCAGTTTACACTAATGGTACTATCAACATTGCGCACAGCATGCAAAGAAGTTGCAGAAGCTGCTAAAACAGATTGTTGTCTAAAAACGAGCATAAACCTGTCTGTTGTTGAAGAAAGCGGATCATTAGTAATAGTAAAATTTATATAATTACTATCATTAAGCGATACTGGGGTCTGTGTTTGCAAAAACTTATCCACCAATAATCCTTGTAAACTCTGGTCCATATTTTCAGGCACTATTAAAAAAGTATACACTTGTTGGAGTAAATTACTTGTAAAATAAAATAAAGTGTCACTGGTTACTATCAAACTTCTGCCTTCAACAGCCAGTATGAAATTGTCTCTTTTCAATCCAAAGTTTTCGCCTCCATTCATCATTTTAATGGCATCGTCTGCATCTACTTGATTGCTTAAATCTGAATCAAATGCGGCAGCATTTCCATCTGCAATGGCACCTGTATTCGTCAAAAGCGTACTGCGTATAAATCCCCGTGCCGGTGTTGCCTCTTGTGTAGTTCTGTTTACAAGTGATGATCCCCCGGTTTTTACATTTTCTGTAAACCCAATGGTGCCTTGTGTAGATGTGCTTTTTACAAAAAAAGCCTGACCCGATTCTATGTTTTTATGTACACCTGTATAATTGCCGCCGCCCGGTACAGAGACCCAGGAATTGGTTGCAGAAATGGTTTGATAACCTCCCACACCATACGTGCCGGCAAGTGTTGGATCCCAGGTATAAAAAATATTGTTTACGCCACCTGTTCTGGTAAGCTGCGTAAAATCTATTTGCGAAGCATA
>JBBQYS010000152.1:0-7071 GCA_038208485.1 Chitinophagales bacterium | reverse complement strand
TTTTTAATTTTCCCTTTTACTTCAAAATACCTACCCAACCCCCACCTCTTCCCCCTTACTATTCATTAATTTTTTTGTAAAAAATCCTGCAGAGAGGCCATGTATGAATGCAGACGCTATAATTGTAATAAATACTAATCCAATAAGTGTAGCCTTATCTCTGAAATAGGCACTTTGTAAAGCAAATGCCAGGTAGTAAATAGAACCTATACCTCTGATGCCATAGAAAGACATAACGAATTTTTGCCAGCGATTAAGCTTACTGCCTGGAAAACTTAAATATCCGGCCACAGGACGTACAATGAAGATGAGTAAAAGCGCTGCAGAGGCAAGTTCCCAGTTTAGAAATAGTCTCCAGTTCAGCGCACTATACACACCAAAAACGATAAATAAGATACCGATCATCAGGTTTTCTATTTCTTCCGAAAAGCGGTGCAGGGATTTCATTTCTTCATGACCAGACTCCAGGTGCCTAAACATGCACGCTGCAATGAAAACACTTATGAATCCGTAACCATGAATAAGCTCGGCAGATACATATGGAATAGCACTGAGTGATAAGGATAGCATTCCGGTACCTACTGTATTTGAAGGACATTTTCTCAGCACATAAAATATAAGTTTGTATAAAAGAAAACCCATAATGACACCTACTAAGAGCCCGGCAAATATTCGGTAAACCAGGTCATAATAAATCCATTCCCACACTTGCGCTTTATCCATACCTGTACCTTCTGCAAGTCTTATAGCGAGGTAGGTAAATGGGAAAGCAAGACCATCATTTATACCTGCTTCGGAAGTAAGGGCCAGCCTTGTTGGGCTTCCATCTTTCACACCGGGATCTGAGGTTTGCAGTTCAGATGCCAATACAGGATCTGTGGGAGATAAAGTTGCAGCAAGCAACATGGCAGTAGCAGGAAGCATACCAAGCATAAGATTGCCCAGTAAATAGGTTAGTGCAATCGTGATGGGCATTCCGATAAGCAGCAATCTTCTGCTGTTTGTCCAGGTTTCCCGGCTGAATGGTTTATTTAATTTAAGTCCGCTACTCGTGAGCGCAACCAGTACCGTAATCTCACTGATACGTAAGAGTAAAGGTGTATCTCCTACGATCTTGGAAGGTTTAAAATCGCCGGTAAGGATGTAATAAACAGCACCAAGAACAAGATAGATAATCGGCTCAGTAATTACATGTTTTTTTAAGATCAGGGGTAATAAAACAGACAGCAGTATAAAACTACCAATCAGAAAAATAACCAGATTAAAATTTGTGAATTGAAACTCCCGAAACATATAAAAGAAATAGTGGTGAAAAACCTGCGCCGGAAATTAAGCAGTTTTTTTTGAATAGCATGTTTTAAATATTACTGAAACACATAAAAGGCTTCGCAGCATTTGCTGTAGTTTTACTAAAAAACTGAATTGATCAACTACAGCACTAATCCCGGAGAATATTACCTCACAAGAAAATCAATCCTGCAAAAAAATCTTTTGATTCTACAGAGAAAAAAAACGGGTTTTGGTATTTGGAGACTCGGCAATATTCTCCTTGTTATTGCCGCTATTTATTTTCTCTCATCCTTCGGCTGGTATTATGCGGCAGTGGCTTCAGTCGTGCTGTTATTCATTTTTGTGCGGCTGGTTTATGCTGATCTGCGAAACAGGGATGAAATCAAACATGTGAACCACCTGATAAAAATACAGGAAGATGAGTTGCTTGCCCTGCAAGGGAAATATTACCATTTTGATGACGGGGAAATACTAAAACCACATGATCATTTTTACGCTAATGATATGGATGTACTTGGTCATGCAAGTTTATACCAGTATACCAATCGCACTTCGAGTGAACAAGCAGGAGAAAAACTTGCCGGCTGGTTGCTCTCAGCTGCATCTGTGACTGATATAAAAAGCAGGCAAACTGCTGTAAAAGAATTAGCTAAAAACCAGGAATGGGGGCAAAATTTACAAGCAACCGGAAGGGAAAAAATGATCAGCACAGGTATGCAAAAAAGGCTTGAAGGATGGATGAAGCAACCAACCGTTTTCCTGCAATTTACCATGTGGAAATGGTTGCGTTTTATTTTGCCAGCAATTATGCTCACTGTATCTGCTCTCGTCATTTTCGATTACCTGAGCATGAATACATTTTATATTTTCCTTTTTATTTTTGCCGTAATCGCCTACCAGATCAACAAAATAGTTTCTCCCATTCACCAACAACTGGATAAAACTGCAGAAGAACTAGGTGTCCTTTCCTTACAAATTAAAATAATTGAAAATGCAGCTTTTAAGGCGCCACTCCTGGATGGCATAGTTAAAACATATTCTTCTGATGGTTTAAAAGCATCAGGAAAAATTAAAAAGCTTAGCAAGATTCTGGACAGGCTGGATCTCAGGTATGACATGGTACTCAGTGCTCCCTTAAATCTATTTCTGATGTGGAACCTGCAGCAGGTATTAGACCTGGAAAAATGGAAAATGAATAACCAGGAAAACATAGAACACTGGTTTGATCAGCTGGCTGAGATGGAATGCCTGCATAGCTTTGCTACGCTGCATTTCAATCATCCGCATTGGACATGGCCGGATATAAAAGAAGACTATTTTTCTGCCGAAGCTAAAGAACTGGGACACCCATTGATACCGGAAAATAAACGGGTGACAAATGATTTGTCTATAGATTCCAGAGGAAAAATTATGCTGGTGACAGGAAGTAACATGGGCGGAAAAAGTACCTACCTGCGGAGCATTGGCGTAAATATAATTCTAGCAATGGCTGGTGCTCCTGTTTGCGCTTCATACTTTTCCCTATCCCATGTGCAGTTGCTCAGCAGTATGAGGGTGGCAGACAACCTGGAAGAAAGCACAAGTACCTTCTATGCAGAGCTAAAAAAATTACAACTGATTATAGAAAAAGTAAATGCCGGGGAAAAGGTTTTTGTGTTGCTGGATGAAATACTCAGGGGTACAAATTCTCATGACAGGCACACTGGCTCTGTGGCATTGGTCAAACAATTCATCAAACAAAAAGCTGCGGCTATACTGGCTACACATGATATAGAGCTTGCCGGTATAGTAAATGACTATCCTGATGAGATTTTAAATTATCATTTTGATGTACAGGTGCAGGGTGAAGAACTATTTTTTGATTACAAACTGAAATCAGGGATTTGCACGAGTATGAATGCAAGTATTTTGATGAAGAAGATAGGGATTGAAATAAGTGAAAAGCAGGAGAAAGTGAAAAGTTTAAAGTGAAAAACTAAAAGCAGGAGAAAGTGAAAAGTTTAAAGTGAAAAACTAAAAGTTCTTATTGTAGGAACTACTGTTTTTATTTGTGATAGGCTTTCTCATAAATTAGTAAACTTTTATGGAGATCAGAAAAGTATCTTTTCCAAAAAACTAAAAGCAGCAGAAAGTTAGAAGTTTAAAGTGAAAAACTAAAAGTTCTTATTGTAGGAACTGCTGTTTTTATTTGTGATAGGCTTTCTCATAAATATGTAAATTTTTATGGAGATCAGAAAAGTATCTTTTCCAAAAAACTAAAAGCAGGAGAAAGTGAAAAGTTTAAAGTGAAAAACTAAAAGTTGTTATCATAGGAACTACTGTTTTTGTTTGTGATAGGCCTTCTCACAAATTTGCAGGCACTAAAGAATATGAAAAATACAATTCCACAATAAAGCCTTTTCAAAAACTAAAATTTCTTATTGTAGGAACTACTGTTTGTATTTGTGATAGGCTTTCTCATAAATTAGTAAGTGCTTGAGTAAATCTCACGAGCATTTCTTCTTTCATAAAGGTTTTTGTGCTAGTGAAAACCTCCTCAACCTCAGGAACTTTTCACTTTCAACTTTTAGTTTTTCACATAATAGAAACTTTTCACTTTTAACTATACGTTTTTCACTTCCTATACTCTCCCCTCCAACATAGGCACAAAACTAAACCGGTCAAAAACTTCTTCAGTTAAAGTTCCGTCAGCATTTTTGGTAATACGGTGCATTTTTTGACCACCATCATCATCTAACGGGAGAACCATTTGGCCGGCAACTTTCATTTGCTCCAGCAATTTTCCAGGAATATGAGGCGCAGCAGCAGTGATCAACACTTTATCAAAAGGACCATAAGTTGGTAGTCCTTCAAATCCATCTCCATAAAAAAATTTTAGGTTAGGATAGGCTTTTTTAAAAGCATAATCTTTTGTTTTTGCATAAAGGCTTTTATGTCTTTCTATGGTAAATACTTTTGCCCCCAACACTGCCAGAACTGTTGCCTGGTACATGCTTCCGGTGCCTACTTCCAAAATTTTTTCATTTTTTTTCACTTGCAGCAATTGTGTTTGGTAGGCCACAGTATAAGGCTGTGAGATGGTTTGTCCATCAGAAATTGCCAGTGCCCGGTCTTCATAGGCATGAGAATCCAGCGCACTGTCTATAAACAAATGCCTGGGTACTTCCAGGATTGCATCAAGCACTTTTTCATCCTTTATGCCTTTCTCTCTCAGCAGATCAACCAGCTTTTTTCTAAGCCCTTTATGCCGGTATGTATCTTCAGAATTTCTCATTATTTGTATTACTTGTTTAGTCCTAAATCTTCCTGTAATTGTGCGATCTTCTTTTGTAGTTCAGCATGTTTTTCGTCAAAATTTTCTGTTGAATCCAACGAAGTATTTACACTAAAATAATATTTGATCTTTGGTTCGGTACCACTCGGCCGGGCTGATACTACAGTACCATCTTCGAGAATGTATTGCAACACATTGCTTTTTGGCAGATCAATTTTGAACGTACTGCCGTCCTCCAGGTTTTTACCCTCCTGTTTTTCGTAATCAAGCAACTGCTTCACTTGTACACCTGCAAGTTCTTTAGGTGTATTGTTGCGGCTGTCTTCCATCATTTGGGCTATTTGTGCCGCACCGTCCATCCCTTTTTTAGTAATGCTGATGAGGTCTTCCAGGTACAATCCGTATTGTACACTCAGGTCAAGAAATTTATCAAATAATGAACGGCCTTTGCTTTTTTCTACCGCAGCCATTTCACAAATAATAGCCGTTGCACTTACTGCATCTTTGTCCCTTACTTTGTCGCCGATCATCAAACCAAAACTCTCTTCTCCACCCACCACATAATTTTCTTCTCCTTCTTTTTCACTGATCAGGCTGCTGATCCATTTAAAACCTGTGAGGACATTATAGCATTTCACATGATTGGCTTCAGCCATTTTATCTATCATGTTTGTTGTCACAATTGTTTTGATTACCATATCATTTGGCTGGGCAATTCCTTTTTCTTTCCTGGCTTCCATGATGTAATTGAATACCATCATTGCTGTTTGATTACCATTCAGCAATATCCATTCTCCTTTATGATTTTTCACGCCCACACCTACCCTGTCTGCATCCGGATCAGTTCCAATGAGGATATCTGCATCCAGTTCTTTAGCCTTGGCCAAACCAATGCTCATGGTTTCTTTTTCTTCCGGGTTAGGATATTCCACGGTTGGAAAATCTCCATCAGGTTTACTTTGTTGCTTTACAACATTTACATTCCTAAATCCAAACTCATCCAGTGCATCCGGTATAAGCATAATACCTGTACCATGAATTGGCGTGTATACAATAGAAAGATCACTTTGTTGTTTACATATGTCAGGATAAATACTCAACCCTTTTACCATTTCCAGGTAAGCTTTATCCATTTTCTTTCCTATGAGATGAATATTGGGATTTTTGCCACTCCATTTTACATCATCTAAACTGGTAATCTTATCCACTTCTTTCATCACGTTCTTATCATGCGGGGGTACTAGCTGTGCGCCATCATCCCAGTAAGCTTTATAGCCGTTATACTCCTTGGGATTGTGGCTTGCTGTAATAACCACTCCACCCTGGCAATGATTTTTCCTGATAGCAAAACTCAGCTCGGGCGTAGGCCTGAGGCTTTCAAACAGGTAGACTTTTATATCATTTGCACCAAACACATTCGCAGCTATCTGGGCAAAATCTTTACTGTTGTTTCTGCAATCATAAGCTATTACAACCCTCACTTCACCTTCAAAACTTTGATTCAGGTAATTTGCATAACCTTGCGTGGCCATTCCTACCGTATACTTATTCATACGGTTTGTACCCACTCCCATCAGTCCACGAAGACCACCAGTACCAAATTCCAGGTCTTTATAAAAAGCTTCTTCCAATTCTTTTGGATCCTCCTGCTGCAATTTTTTTATTTTCTTCTTTGTATCATCATCATAATTTCCTTCCAGCCACTTATTTATTTTTTCTTCAGTTTGCTTTTCCATATTTTTTATTAGTTAATGTTCGAAGATTATATTTCTTACGTATGTTATTTGACAGACAATAAAATTACTTTTGCGCCTTATGCATTTGAAGGGACCTTATTCATTCACTGAGCTGAGAAATTGCAATATAAAAAAGCAAATGCAAACAATTGTTTGCATGGCATGTTTTTTCTGTTGTATTATTTCCTTATGGCCCACACGATCTTATGCTCAAGATACAACTAGTGTCGAGAAATTTAATATTGAACAATCCTGGACAGCAAGTTTAATTAAAGACACAAATGCCTTTCCAAAAAAACTTTTCGTTTTTTCTGAAACAGATTCATTAAGTCCTGCCCAGGTAAAAAAGCGGGTAAAATATATGGCCATCGGACAGGCATCTGTTTATGCAGCTTTCATGGCCGGTTTGTACACAACCTGGTACAAAGATTATCCTCAATCAGGGTTCCATTTTTTTAATGACAATGCAGAGTGGAAGGGTATGGATAAGCTCGGGCATGTATACAGCGCCTATGCGCAAAGCCTTGCCAGCATGGAGCTTTGGCGTTGGACAGGGATAGAGAGAAAAAAGAGGATATGGTATGGTGGACTTGGCGGTGCTGCTTTTCAAACTATCATAGAAACGTTGGATGGTTTTAGGAGTGAGTGGGGATGGAGTTGGGCAGATTTTGGATCCAATGTAGCGGGAAGTGCTTTGGTGATCTCGCAGGAACTGGCCTGGGATGAGCAGAGGGTCCAATTTAAATGGTCTTTTCACCGGAGAAGCTATCC
>JBBQYS010000151.1:0-7076 GCA_038208485.1 Chitinophagales bacterium | reverse complement strand
TTCACGAATTAAGAACCTAATAAAATATATTAACTCAATGGAAACTAAGATGTCCGGAGTGAGTAGTTTTTCTAGTCCAAAAATGTGTCCACGAATTACACTAATTTTCACGAATTAAGAACCTAATAAAATATATTAACTCAATGGAAACTAAGATGTCCGGAGTGAGTAGTTTTTCTAGTCGAAAAATGTGTCCACGAATTGAACTAATTTTCACGAATTAAGAACCTGTTAAAGTATACTATCTCAATGGAAACTAAGATGCCCGGAGTGAGTAGATTTTCTGTCGAAAAATGTGTCCACGAATTGAACTAATTTTCACTAATTAAGAACCTGATAAAATATACTAACTCAATGGAAACTAATTTATACTTAAAAGATGAATGTTATAAAATCGTAGGCCACTGCATGGAGGTTCATACAGAATTAGGACATGGCTTTTCTGAAGTGGTGTATAAAGATGCCCTTGAAATAATTTTTCGTCAGGAAATGATCCCATTCGAAAGAGAGAAGATTTATAGAATAATGTTTAGAGGAGAAGAATTGAAAAGAAAATATGTGGCAGATTTTATAGTAATGTTGGAGATTATCCTGGAAGTAAAATGTGCCTCCAATTTATTAACAGAGCATACCGAACAATGCATAAACTATTTGAAAGTATCGGGCAACAAATTATGTATTTTGGTAAATTTTGCTTTACCGTCACTGCAGTATAAAAGAATTGTTTTCTAACAGTATTATTTAGTCAGTTCGAAAATTATTCGTGAAAATTAGTGTAATTCGTGGATAGAAATTTTGCCGCAGGCAAAACTCAATCAAACGTCAATTCCTTCACCTTCTCCTTATCCTCTTTCTCATTTTTAAGGTCGTACATAGTACCAAAAACATGGTCCCACATGGTGCTGCTAACGCCGAATCCAAGATCCCCGTGTTTGTAATGATGAAGGTGGTGGTTTCTCCATAAAGGCTTCATCCACTTAAAAGGAGGCTTCCACGCATGTATGGCATAGTGCATAGTGCCGTATAATAAATAGCCTAGGATAAAACCCGGGAAGAAAGGAAAAGCAATTTTACCAATTAACAAATAAAACAAAAGAAAGAAAATACTTGCCATGATCAGGCTTGGTGCCGCAGGCATAAAAAGTCTTTCTCTGTCACGTGGATACTCATGGTGATTGCCATGAAGAACGTAATTGATCCGCATGCCCCTTTCTGTAGTTGGCTTATGGTGAAAAGCAAAACGATGTAAAATATATTCAGTTACTGTCCAGGTAATCATTCCTGCGATAAAAAGTAAAAAAACCTTCCATCCATTATACCCTAAGGTAGCAGCAGAATAATAAGGTAATAATATTAAAACAGGCGTATACATTCCCCATATAACCAAAGGATGTGTCTTGGTAAGATATTCGAGGTATTGGTTTTGAAATAATTTGGCCTGGCCTTTATTGTGTATTTTTTTAAACTCCATATTATACTGAATTCAACCGCAAATATACTAAGATTTTAAAAAAAGTCCTATCGTAAATATCGTATCTCAAAACCTTAACATTCTAACATTATTCATTTACTTAGCACAATGATTTCTTTCTTAAAAATTTAATTCCTTATTATTGACTCAAAACATCCCAATATTTATTTTAATGGGAGATATTATCAGATAAAAAAAACAAACTATGAATCTTGTAACTTATTTAAAAGAAGATAGCGAGCAACTTGCACTACTTAGCAACAACAAATTATACGACATTGATAAACTGCATCCCGAAATGCCTTCCACCATGTCGTTGATGCTAAATTACTGGAGTGACTTACTACCACTTGGCGAAGCGATACAACAAAAATTAGATTTGAATGAACTTCCAAATCTAAAAGGTATTCCTGTAGAAGATGTTGAGGTCCTCGCCCCGGTCCCACACCCCACAAGTTGTAGAGATGCATATGCCTTTCGGCAACACGTAGCCTCTGCAAGAAAAAACAGGAATGCTGAGTGGATTCCGGAATACGATCAATACCCGATATTTTATTTTACCAACCACAATAGCATCCAGGGGCCCGGAGATATTTATTGTATGCCGGACCATTTCCAGAAACTGGATTTTGAACTGGAAGCAAGTATTGTCATTTCCAAACCCGGAAGAAATATAAAAGCAGAAGATGCAGATGAATATATAGCCGGGCTCATGATCATGAATGACATGAGTGCAAGAGGACTGCAAATGGAAGAAATGAAATTAAATCTCGGCCCTGCGAAAGGAAAAGATTTCAGTACTGTAATAGGGCCGAAACTTGTAACGCTAAAAGAACTGGAAAAATATGAAGTGCCCTGCAAAGAAGGCCACACGGGTAAAGCCTGGGATCTGCCAATGAAATGCTGGGTAAATGGTGTTTTAGTAAGCGAAGGAAATCTAAAAGATATGGACTGGACCTTTGCAGAGATTATAGAACGGTGCAGCTATGGTGTAACTGTGTATCCCGGCGATGTAATTGGAAGTGGGACTGTAGGTACCGGCTGTTTTCTTGAACTGAATGGTACAGGAAAACTAAACGACCCCAACTTCGAACCACAATGGCTACAAGATGGAGACGTAGTCGAAATGGAAATTGAGGCATTGGGCAAATTGAAAAATACAGTTGTAGCAGAGGACAGTGATTTTAGCATTCTTGCCAGGAAGAAAAACGTGTAGAAAGTGTTTAGAAGTTTAGAACACTTAATTTAAAAGCACTAGAGGTAATCTATATTTTCAAGAAAAAACATCAGCTAGATTTCAAACACAAAAATTGACAATTCACCATTGAAAACTGAACATTAAAATATGACCTTCCATCTTTCCGACCTTTCATCAAAAGACCGCTATCATTACCTGCAGCATTCCATTGCTCCACGTCCTATTGCATTTGCCTCTACGATTGATAAAGAAGGAAATGTGAACCTTTCACCATTTAGTTACTTCAATATTTTCAGTGCTTATCCTCCAATAGTCGTTTTTTCTCCGAGCCGCAGGGCAAGGAATAATACCAATAAACATACATTAGAAAATCTTGAAGAAGTACCAGAAGTAGTCATCAATATTGTGGATTATAGCATGGTGCAGCAAATGAGTTTAACCAGTTGTGAATTTCCTAAGGGTGTAAATGAATTTATTAAAGCTGGATTTACCGAAGAAAAAAGCACCGTAGTGGCTCCGCCGATGGTAAAGGAAAGTAAGATAAAACTGGAATGCAAGGTCCTCGAAATAAAGCCTCTTGGAACAGAAGGAGGAGCAGGAAACCTGGTGATAGCCGAGATCCTGGTGATTCATATAGACGAAAGCATCCTGAATGAAGAAGGCAAAATGATACAGGGTAAGATAGACCATGTTGCCCGACTTGGTGGTGATTGGTACTGCAGGGTAACACCGGAAAACTTATTTGAAGTGGCAAAGCCAAACACAGAAACAGGTATTGGTGTAGATGAACTGCCGGAAAATATCCGGCAAAGCAAAATACTTACAGGAAATGATTTGGGCATGCTGGCTAATGTAAGGGAACTACCTGAACCAAGGCCTGCTTACCATTCAAACGAACTTGCACAGATTGTACAATATTATAACCTGCAACCGGAAGAAATGGAAACTGAAATACACAAATTGGCTTCCGGACTTTTAAAAGATGGAATGACAGATGATGCCTGGCAGGTTTTGCTGACTACCGTATAATTGTTTTTAGTCCCCGCATGGTTCCTCGCTTAAAAAAACTTGCTTAAATTTGGTAAATGCATTCTGCAGTAAAAATATTACCGAATTATTCCTACGAAGATTATATCCTTTGGGAAGGAAGATGGGAATTGATTGATGGGATACCTTATGC
The DNA here is from genome assembly GCA_038208485.1 of Chitinophagales bacterium. Taxonomy (GTDB): domain Bacteria; phylum Bacteroidota; class Bacteroidia; order Chitinophagales; family Chitinophagaceae; genus Ferruginibacter. Next base: position 3,227 of record JBBQYS010000151.1, on the reverse strand, counting down.
CATGTCTCCTTCGCCAACTCCAAAGCACCAGTGGGTAAGTTCTAATATTATGGGCGAATGCAGAACTGCTTTAGCTAATGCAAATTGTAAAAATTGCAAAGTGTATAACTTTCTCGATTACCACGTAAACGAGCATACCATTTTACAACCAGATGTACTTATTGTATGTGAAAATATTTCAAAGAATTTTCTTGATTTTCCACCTTCCCTTGTAGTTGAAATTCTTTCTCCTTCTACTGCTATGAAGGATAGAAACAATAAGTTTTCCATTTATCAATCCCAGGGAATAAATTATTACCTGATGGTAGATCCTGAAAAAGAAGAAACCGAAATTTATCAACTTCAGGAGGGAAAATATGTTTGGGAAAACGAGCTAAAGACAAACGAATTCAATTTTGAGATAAACGCTGGCTGCAGATTTAAGGTTTCATCTGATCAGTTTTGGAAATAATCTTGTTGGAAAATTTACAATGAAAATTCAGCAATCAGTAAAAAGTAAAAACAAATATTAGTAAAGTAAAACCCTATTTAAATTTTGCATCATGCACCCGGCTGTAAAAATATTACCGAATTATTCCTACGAAGATTATATCCTTTGGGAAGGAAGATGGGAATTGATTGATGGGATACCTTATGCCATGTCACCTTCGCCAACTCCAAAGCACCAACGCATTAGCAGCCAGTTACAATATTTATTAATAGACGCACTTAACTCAGCAAACTGTGAAGATTGTAAAGTATATGATTTCCTGGATTACAAAACTTCTGAACATACCGTTGTTCAACCAGATATTCTAATTGTGTGCAATGAAATCAAAAAAAAATATTTAGACTTTCCACCTTCACTTGTAGTTGAAATTCTTTCTCCTTCTACTGCTATGAAGGATAGAAACAATAAGTTTTCTATTTACCAATCCCAGGGAATAAATTATTACCTGATGGTAGATCCGGAAAAAGAAGAAACCGAAATTTATCAACTTCAGGATGAGAAGTATGCACTGCTAGATAACAGCACCAATAATGTTGACCTTGATTTAGCAACAGGTTGCAACATTCAGCTCAACCTTGACCTTATCTGGAAATAAGTTTGTCTTTTTTGCTAATCAACCTTATTTATGAAAATACTATTCTTCATTATTTTTTTTCCTGTCCTGGCTTTTGCCCAACCAAAACAACATTATAAAAACCTGGTGATGGAAGGCGCAGGTGTACGTGGACTGGCCTATGCAGGCGCCTTGAGTGTGCTGGAAGAAAAAGGGATATTGAAAGAGATAGAAAATATTTGTGGCTCCTCCTCCGGCACTATTGCCGGGTTATTAGTAAGCCTTGGTTACACTTCAGATGAAATTAAAACCCTGATCGAGAAACTACCGGTACAGCAATTTAATGATGGAGGATGGGGCATACCCGGAAAATATTTTCGGTTTAAAAAACACTACGGTTTTTATAAAGGAAAGAATTTTCAGCAATGGCTTGAAGACAGGGTGAAAGAAAAAACCGGAAACCCGTTATTAAGCTTTGCAGAATTGCACACGCTCCATTTGAAAAATCCATTGTACAAAGATCTCTATTGTACCGGCACCAATATCAGCAAGCAGCAGTTGGAAGTATTTAGCTACTTCAATACTCCTGACATGCCCATAGCACTTGCATCCCGCATCAGCTGCGGAGTTCCGTTATATTTTGAAGCAATAGCACTGGATAATAATATGAAGTTGGCAGATAAAAAAGACACAAGCATTTTCATTAACTATTATGTTGATGGCGGTATGATTTGCAATTATCCCATCAGCTTGTTTGATACCTGTGTATCAGGAAATGGCAACCCTTTACTTTGTTCTGAAGTATATTTTAATCCTGAGACCTTGGGATTAAAGTTAGAAACACAAAAACAAATTCAATCTTTTGAGCAAGGAGATATAGAAATACCTACCTATCACATAAAAAATGTAAATGATTATGTTGGTGCATTTGCCAACCTGATGATGGAATCACTTGCGAGGAAATATCCCCGTTTGGAAAATGAAAAAGGAAGAACCATTTATATCAGCCAGGGAAATATTTCTCCCAGGGTAAAAAAAACAAAGCAACAGGATAAACTGTTGCTTTATAATAATGGCATTAAAGCCACCAAAGAATTTATTGAGCATTAGGTCAATACAATTTTTGCCCAAATACTTTCTTTAAAATGTCTGTTGTTCTTGCTGCAAAATTTGTTCTGATGTTTTGCTCTTCTTTTGCTACAAGGTTAAACAAAGCATCCGTAGCCATCAGTGTTACATAGCTGGAAAGATCGGGATTAACTTTTTTGAAAGTTGTTGGCAGACTATTGTATTTAGTCACCATATCTCCATAATATTTAGTAGCATCCACTTTCTGCAGGCTGCTTTCTATCACAGGCTTAAATGCCGCCATCAATTGCTGGGTAGTTTTCACCCTGAAAAAGTGAGTAGCACTTGTATCACCATTCTTCACAAGTCCTATAGCATCACTAAGTGTCATACTTTTTATAGCATTTACAAAAATTGGTCTGGCAAAACCCACAGCATCTTCTGCACCACGATTGATAGAAAGAATAGCATTATCTGCCAGGCTTCCCAGTCCGATTGCCCTCAATGTATTTTCAATTTTCCTGGCTTCAGGTGGTAGCAAAACTTTATAAAGTTCATCTTTATAAAACCCATTGGTCGTATTTAATTGCAGAACTGCTTTTACCAAACCCTGCCCAAGGGCTTCTTTAATTCCTGCTGCGGCTTCAGTTTGTGTTACACCTGTACCAATAGTTCCTGTAGGTAACTGGCTTATAACCTCACAACTGGACAACATGAACGTGCATCCTAAAATAATTGTAGCTAATCTTTTCATACTCTGTTTTGATTTTTTTATAAATAAACTCCACGTGAAGACAATATCTTCAGAAATTAGTTTAAAGGTAAATTGTTAAGAAAAATTCAAATATTGAACTTCGAGAAAGATAAGCAACTATACTGCCATATTCGTACAATTAAATTGTAAACTACCAGGAACTTTACTTTTACACCATATGAAAAACAATTATAGCCTTTAAAAAACAGTGGTGCCCAAGTGTAAAAAAATTACCTTTGCCGCCAATTTATTAATATGAGTACGACACAATTGAGCGAACAGGAACAAATACGAAGAGAGAAACTCGCTGAGCTTTCTGCAATGGGAATAGATGCCTACCCGGCAGCATTATACCCGGTAAC
>JBBQYS010000150.1:0-7083 GCA_038208485.1 Chitinophagales bacterium | reverse complement strand
GAGCACACTTGATCAAAATATTATAAATCCTTGTGGAAATGGAAATACGTTTCATTGGATACCCAATCTCAGCATGCATCGGGAGCAGAATGCAGGGGTAGAAAGTCCTGCAACAGTAGCATTTATTTTATGGGTAAGGGCACATGATGCTAACATATTACCATTAAACCTTTTAAAATTTGAAGGAAAAAAAATAAATGACAGATCAGTTATACTGAGCTGGCAGACGAGTAGTGAAGTAAACAGCAACTATTATGAAGTAGAAAGATCCTCCAATAATACTGACTGGGTATTTGTAAATAAAGTAAACGCCCGCCAGAATTCATCTTCAATAAGCAACTACAGCATTACAGACAATACAATATTTACTACAAACACTTACTACAGATTAAAGCTGGTGGACCATGACGGCAAAATTTCTTATTCTAAAATTATAATGATTAAAAACGAAAAAAATGGTACAGTTACATTGTACCCAACGATGACCTCAAGTGCAGTAACCCTGAATGGAGTAACTCATGCACAATTCAGAATTTATTCTTGCGTGGGCCAGGATGTAAGTAAAATTGTAGGCCGGCAGAATATGGGCATTGACTCCTGGAAACTGGATTTCTTCAGGCTGCCAAAAGGTATTTACAGGGTGATAGGAGAAGGTTTTGCCTTGCCCGTGATTGTTCAATAAAATGCCTTTAATAAAGCCTGATTTTACAAAACCTGTCTTATTCTCAGACAGGTTTTTTTTCACTTCTGTTTTATATCATTTTGTGTAGCTCAAGCCTTTTGCAGATCAAAGATTTAAGGAAAAAAGATCTTTGCGAAAGAGCAATTCTAACTAAGGATAATTTGTGGTTGTCTACGCCTCCACCACCATCTTCCCTGTATTATCTCCATCAAACAAACCCATAAAGGCTTGTGGTAAGTTCTCAAATCCATGCTCAATTGTTTCGGTAAATTTCAGTTTATCTGCTTTAATCCATTGGGCAAGTTGTTTAATCCCTTCAGGAAATTGATCCTGGTAATTACTGATGATAAAACCCTGCAACAAAACGCTACGTGTGAGCAACATAGGCTGTAACCTTGGCCCCATAGGCGTTTCACTAGCATTGTATAATGATATTTGACCACACAAAGGGATCCTTGCGTGAAAGTTGATATTATTAATAACAGCATCTGAAATTTCTCCACCCACATTATCAAAGTAAACATCTACCCCATCCGGACAAGCCTCAGCAATTGCTTTATTCATATCAGTAGTAGTTTTATAATTGATGCCTGCATCAAAACCAAAATCATTTTTCAGCAGTTCGATCTTTTCATCTGTGCCGGCAATACCTACCACACGGCAGCCCTGTATCTTAGCTATCTGCCCTACTACTATTCCTACTGCTCCTGCAGCACCGGAGACCACAACTGTCTCACCTTTTTTTGGCTTCCCGATATCCATTAATCCAAAGTAAGCAGTAAGACCTGTCATACCTAATATGCCCAGGTAATAGCTTGCCGGTGCCAGCTCAGTATCAATTTTCCGAATCTCGTTTTCTGTGGCAATGAACTGTTTTCTCCATGGCAACACACCAACAACAACATCACCTTTATTAAACTGATCGGTAGTTGATTGGGTTACTTTAGCCACGACACTTCCGGTTATTGGCTTATCTAACTGGAATGGTGCTGCATAGGATTTTGCATCATTCATCCGACCACGCATATACGGATCCACAGAGTAATACATTCCTTCCAGCAATATTTCACCATTTTTTAATACCGGAGTTTCTGTTTCTTCCATCCGAAAGTTATCAAGCTCCGGCATTCCCTTAGGCCTTGATGCCAATACTATTTGTGTTGTTTTCATTTGTTTGAGTTTAATTGTTTTTAAGAATTTTTACCTGATGCTGATTTCTTCATCCTTAATAAAAATGAAATCAATGTCTAAAAACGAGGTTTCGATTTGTTGACTGTTGAAAGTGTAATTAAGTGATAGAATAAAAAATACATTATTTTGATGACTTTTTGCAAAACCCGACATTAGATAGTATAAGCTATACAAATATGACTGACAAAGAAATAATTTATTACTTGCAGCACAACAAATATTCTTCTTCCCTAAAAGGTTTGTATCAATTTTTTCCGCTCGTAAAAAAACACATCACCAACAATAACGGAACCAATGATGATGCTCAGGATATTTTCCAGGATGTGCTGGTGATACTTTACAAAAAAGCCAACCTCCCTGATTTTATGCTTACTGGTGATTTGAAATCTTATATACTTGCTATTTCCAAAAGGTGTTGGTATAGCGAACTAAGACAAAGAAAAAAACTCCCAATGAACAACACAGACATAGAGATTACTGAAGAGTTGCAGGAAGATGAGGAACAAATGAAGGTTGCTGATGCAGCCTTCAGCTTGCTGGGAAAAAAATGCAAACAACTTTTGATAGAATTTTATTTTAAAAAGAAAAGCTTCAGAGACATTGCAAATGCCCTCGGTTTTAGTGATGAGATGGTGGCAAAAAATCAGAAATACCGTTGCCTGCAAAAAGCGAAAGGATTTTACTTAACAATTTTAAACAACGGCTCAAATGACAAATAATACAATCAACATAAACAGGTACCTGCAAAATGAAATGGAACCGGATGAAAAAGCCTTGTTTGAAAGTGAATTAAAAACCAATCCTGAGTTGGGGCAGGAAGTTAGCATTCAAAAACAACTCATAAAAGCAGCTGTAAATGCAGGGATTAAAAAAGAATTTAGAAAAGCTATAAGGAAGAGAAGTGCCAGGAGAAAGATGCTCACCCTTACTGTAGTGGTAGTTGTTGTGGCTTTAACCCTGGTTATATATTATAATAACACAGCGATACCAGATACAAGCAAAAGAAACAAAAGTTTTTCTGATAGCTCAGCCGGATCTTTTATTTCTCCACCTGACAGCTCCTTAAATGTACCCTTTGCCAACTATTTTATTGACGGAGAAAAAGGAGGAACAATTTATCACTATTCAGGATCGGTTTTATATTTTCCACCACTTTCTGTTGTAGATGAGAATGGGCAGCCTGTAAAAGGAAACATTCAGATCAACTACAGGGAATTCTCTGACCCCCTGGACTTTTTTGTTTCCGGCATCCCAATGGATTATGATTCCGCTGGTAAAAAATACAATTTCGAATCTTCAGGTATGTGTGAAATAAATGCGGTAAAAGATGGTAAGAACTTATACATAAATCAAGCTGCACAACCCGTGATCAATCTCTCAACCAGCAATGAAAATAACCTGCACAATTTATATTTTCTTGATACCATGAACCGTCGGTGGGAGTTTTTAGGAAAAGATAAAATAACAGCAGTAAAAGATCTTGTCAAAACAGAAAGCAATAATGCATCAGAGGTTAGTAGAGAAAAGAATAAGCTTATAAAACCTGTGGCACCCATAAAAAGAGGAGATAATCCTGTATTTAGTATTGAAATTGAACCCGGTTCATTCGAAGAACTATTAGTTTATAATGGGGTGAAAATGGAGGTGATAGATGAATCCAATTACAGACGCAGCGATGCTGAAGAACATTGGGATGACATGAAACTAGAACATAGCAGTGTAGAAGGTATTTACAATATTACATTCATAAATTCCAACAGGAAAGTCACATACAAAGTGAGACCAGTACTTAGTGGAAATGATTATGATGCAGCTTTAAAAATATTTAACCAACAAAATGTAGTATACCAGCAGGCACTCAAAAATAGGATTACTTCTGAAAAAAGTTATTCAGACAGCATAAGTTCTATTAATAAAAAAGAACAACAAAAATGGGAAACAGAAAATAATGAAAATAATAAATTAAATGCAATGATCCTGGAGCGAAACAAGTATATGAGGAAAATTATGGAATTAAAAATCAGGCTCTCGGATACTGTTGATGCAAGACAAAGCAAGCTTGCAAAAGAAGCTGCCAAGCAGTTTGAACTATTACAGGAAGAGTTAAAGAAGGATCAGGAAAAATATAGTCAAGACCTTTCAAAAAATAATGAAATTATAAGAAGCTTTTCGATTAACAGGTTTGGTATATGGAATTGCGATCATCCTATGATTCCTAATTTGGAAATACCACTATTTGCAAAGTTTGAAACAAAATCCGGGAAGGAGTTATTTTCCCTAAGGCCATCTGTGGTATATAAAGGGTTTAATGGAATCACAAGTTTTACAGGCCAGGTGATAAGGGTTATACCAGGAACAGAAAATATGATCTGGAGTTACTATAAAGGAATATTTTATTACTTCAGTTTCCAGGATTTTGCAAAAGCTGATATTAATAAAACAACAAAATCTTTTACATTTAAAATGGAACAGGCAGATCAACCAGTAAGTTCTTATGAGGAGTTGAGAAAAGTTGTAGAAAAATTATAAAACTTACACAACTTAAAGTATGCGAACATTTTAATGGATTCCTCTTAAAATTATGTCAAGCTTTCAATTTACACTACCAAAACTACAAATGTTAGAGCCACAAGGAAAATCAGGCAAAACTTTCTCCTAAATTTGGCTTGTCACAACTTTACCAATCAAAAAAACTTATTAACTAAGTCATGAAAAAATGTATAATTATTCTGATAATTCAATGTTTTTTTAGTTTGTGTCCTGCTCAAACAACAAATACAATTATAGGCAAATGGAAATTCAAGGAGTTGTATAATACGCAGGGAATGGATTCAATTGGAAAACAAATGCTGGAAGGTATGTTTGGTGAGATGACCATTTACCTGAAAGAGAACAAACAATACCAGTCGGAGTTAATGAAAAAAGATGATGGCACATACGAGTACGACAAGGCAACAAAAAAAATCGTACTCACCTCTAACAAAGGCACCCAAAGCGAACTGGAAATTAATGTACTTACTAATGAAACAATATTGCTGAGTTTCGGAAAAGACAAATCAATTGTTTTAATAAGAGATAATTCAAAATCCGAAGAAGATATTACTCCGGTTTTGTTTCGCCCAGTTTTAATAAGTATTACAGAAAGCCAACTCTGTAAAAAATGGTATTTAAAAGAAAGGTATTTACCAAACAGAACAGCTGAACAATCAAAAGCTGTGACAGAACTTTTTGAAGGCACTTATTTTTTATTCAAACAGGACCATAGCTTTGAAGCAGGCATCGGTAAGCTGACTGAAACCGGCACCTGGAGTTTACAGAACAACAACCAAACATTGTACCTCGCCACCTACAATGAAACAAAGTTTTGGAACATAAAGAAAATTACAGAAAACGAAATCGAATTATTCAGGGGGCACACCGAAGAATTTTGGACATTCAGCACGAAGAAATAATTCGAGCAGGTTATCGGCAATTTGGATTTCTTTATTCAACCGAAAAGATTTATTTAGGTACAAAATTTTATAGATGCCAGATCATTTTTTACATACAGACAGACTTACATTAAAACCGATCACACCTGCAGTGGTCCACAAATGCTTTGAGGATAAGTCAAAAGATGAAATCATTAGTTTCTACGGTTTTGATGAAGAAGGGTATGAGAAACTAAAAAAAATGCACCTGGGTGGAATGGAGACTTATAACCTTTCATTATTTTTTTTCCTACTCATAAGCAATGAAAATAATTCACCTGTCGGGCAATGTGGTTTTCACACCTGGAACAAGGTGCACCACCGGGCAGAGCTTTTTTATTATTTGTACGATGATACACACAAACAAAAAAGGTACATGTCAGAAGCGCTACCACTAATCCTTGATTTTGGTTTTGCTGAGTTAAAGCTCAATAGGATTGAAGCGCTTGTGGCCAGCTGGAACGGAGCCTCATTAAAACTGTTGCAGAACAACGGATTTGTTTTTGAAGGAACGATGCGGAAAGATTATTTACACAATGAACAATTTGAAGATTCTGATTGCTATTCATTATTGAAAGCTGACCGGGATAAAACCTGAACAAAAAAGAGTAACCGAATCATTCAGGAAATACTAAATCCATTATCTACTGATTGCTTAAGGCTGTTCGTCTATGATTTTTTACATTTGTACCTCATCATCTTTTTATAAAAATGATTATAGACGTTCACACACATATCAATAACTACCACGAAGACAGGGTCGTATCGCTGGAAGATTCGTTGAAATTGCTAACGGATACCATGCAACAAAATAAGATAGACTACTCTCTGGTACTCACTTCTTATAAAGTAAATGAGCACCGGCCAAGCACCCGGAAGGTGGTAGAAGCCATCAAAGGAATAGATAACCTTGGCGTTGTTTCCGGCATCAGTTACCTGCACTACGACCACAGGGATATCAGGGAGATTAGCGAATACCTCGAAAATGGCTTTATCAAAGCCTTAAAGTTTTACCCCGGCTACGAACCATTTTACCCAACTGATAACCGGATGCGGTTATTGTACGAGATGGCTGTAGAATATGACGTTCCTGTCATGTTTCACTCGGGCGACACCTATGCTCCATCTGGCAGGGTGAAGTATGCACACCCATTGCATATCGATGACCTGGCAGTAGATTTTCCTGAAATGAAAATTGTGATCTGCCACATAGGTAACCCCTGGATAAAAGACTGCATGGAAGTTGTGTACAAAAACGAGCATGTATATGCAGATATTTCTGGCCTGGTGCTGGGTGATTTTACAGATAAGTTTGAGCGGTATATGAAGCAGGAAATAGAAGAAATGATCACCTATGCCGGAGACCCAAACTATTTGCTCTATGGTACTGACTGGCCCATCTGCAACATGGATTCATATTTAAACTTCATGAACCAAATGGACCTGGATGATGAAAAAAAAGAATTGATCTTTTGGAAAAATGCGGCAGCTTTGTTTAAGATTGATGTGGAGAAGTTAAAAGCTTAAGTATTAAATAAATTATTCGGAAGAAAAATATTTTTATGATTACAGTACTGACTAAGTTGAATTGATTGAGCCTATAAGACATTTCTAATTTGTAAATACAAGGACATGGAAGAGGTGAAAATTTATATTGGTTATACTGCACGGGTCATAGAAATAATTGGTGTAGCAACTATTGTTTTTGGTGTTTTGATTGCGTTAGCCAGGTTCATATTT
>JBBQYS010000149.1:0-7092 GCA_038208485.1 Chitinophagales bacterium | reverse complement strand
AAGGCAGGGGATGAAGTAAAGGAGGAATTGCGGTTTATAGATAAAAATGTTTTTCGTTATTTGTTAGGGATACAAAATTTAGCAGATGGCTTTACGATACCTGAAAATCCCAACTCAAATATTAGTGGAAATGTATTGGGGTTTTTTAGTGCACATAGCTCAGAAACAAAAACAATTGTAATACAATAAAAAGGCAGGCCAGGCCAACGTCGCTGATGGTTGGTTTATAAATTAAATAGTACTACAACTCATTACATTCTATTCTACATCATGCTCTCTCCAAATTTTGTACTTAGCAATTCCAATCTTCCTGGGTCAAAGCAGTTCTATGCTTTAATACAAAAAATTGGAATACGCAAGCACATACCTAAAGGTAAACTCCTCATCCGAAGGCATTCACAGGCCATTTCCCTCTATTACATAGAAAAAGGAGCATTTAAAAAAACAGTAAAGGCAGCACATAAAGATTATATACTTGCATTTACATTTGACGATGATATTAACTGTTGCCCCATAGCCTTAATGAACAACTTGCCAAACAATTTTGATGTAGAAGCGATAACCGATAGTGTAGTACTCATATGCGACTTTGAGGATTTCAAAAAAAGTGCAGGAACAGAACAGTATTTAAATATTATAAGTAATATGTTGGTTCACTATTCAGTTTTTTTAGAAACTCAAATAATAGAATCTCTCTCTTTAACAGCAGAACAAAGATACCACAGGTTACTTACGCAGCAACCAGATAAAATAAAACAAATTCCACTCACACTTATTGCTTCCTACCTCGGCATTTCATTAGAACGGCTAAGTCGTATCAGAAAGAAAATGAAAATTTGACCTAGGTCAAATTTTACGGTTGCAATTGATTATAACTTTAATAAATCAATTGAAGGAGTTTATAAAATTTGCTTTTGAATGCAACGTTTCCAAAACTCAAATTGTCAACTATAAAATTAAAAAATAAAATTATGAAAAAAACAGTCTTATCCGTAATTGTTCTGGTTGCTATTGTCAGCCTTGCATCATGTACAAAGGAATCTGCTAATTGCGACCTTATTGCAGCAAAAATTATCCGTTTTGATTGCGACCGGGTAATATTTCAGTTGCTTACCACCGAAAGCATCGGCGATGCTGATTGGCACGATCTGCAATCGGGTAACCGGTACAGCAATGTAGTATCTTATTACAACACATGTGCCATTGCCGCTTTAACAAATGGGAATTATGACACTTTATATGTAAGCCTAAAAAAGACAAATGAAACCCTATACGATAGAAACTGTTTTCAATGCCAGGCGATGTCAGATAATCCACCGCAAACAAAAGTCGACTTTACTGAAATTAGCCAATCAGCCTGTGCAATAGAACCGAAGGGTAATTAATAAAGGTTGAATTGTTGAAAAACCAAGGCTCCGTTCCAAAAGGACGGAGCCTTAACTGGCGAAGCTCTTATACTGTATCACCTATCTCTATTTATTCCGCCAGACTGTGTCCGGAATAAACAGCACCACAGCTCAAATCCTGCCCCAAATGCCCTTGCACCATTAATCAACTGCGCAATCTATTGCAGCTAAAACCGCCGTCAACTTAAAGAGCCACACTCCCACTTTAGGCCACATAGTCCGCTGCCACCGGAGCATCATGAATTTTGCAAACCGGACTACTGCGCTTCTTTTTCCAATTTTACGGTTTACTTGCCAATTTCGCCCTCATTCGTATAATGCTAACCAGGCTTCCAGTGCACAACTAATTGCATCTGTTCCGTCCTATCATTTGTCAAAATCTATTCCGCTAGCTGGTACCAAATCTTGCACCACAAACCTTTCATTTCTTGTTATGCATAATCTTTGTTGCTGTAATCCCGACAAAGCCTTATTTTATCGTTACAACGCCCAAAAAAGGCCTTTGTATGATTCTGTTCCATGTTGAACCCACCATTCTTGGATGTTGACCCGCCTGTTTTGATAGTTAATGTAAACTGTACAATTTACCCAAAGTCAAAACATCTGCTAAATAATATTAAAATTCCTTTACTCATAGTAAGTATTTGAATTGAGTAATACTAATTACCAATCCCTTTCACCCGGTTTTGCTCCTCAACTGCGCCGCCATTCTTTTGTTTGTTGTTATTTAATTTTCCTTTACTTAAACGGTAACTAAAGCTCAATCCTGCAGTCCGAGAATCAGGTAATAATTTGAAGGCCAGATCAACATTTCCAAAACGGCTGTGCCACTCAGCTTTTATGTCCAGAACATATCTCTTATACTAAACCGGACTGTTGCTTTATTTTTAAATATGGGCACACTGGCTTGGAAATTGACGGCACCTAAACATTGAATACGGTACACACCTTCTACTCCTGGGGTATTATTTTTTTCAAAAATCTAAACGACCCCCCACTCTTTCATTGGTAGATCCTACATCTCCCTCTTCTGCAAAGACGCCTATATTATCTGTGAAATAATATTTAGCCCTACATAAACTCCTATATAAGGACCGCTTCCGTATTCATTGCCAATGGAGTTTTTAGAATAATTTTTCCACGAAAATATCCGGTAGCCTGCCGATGGGCCCGCCTACATATCAATTTTCTCGTTTTCAATCTTTAATAAATTATTAAAATGATAGTACCCTCTTGCTGCAAGGTACACAGTAGTAAAATTTAGTTTTAGTCTGCCGCTCAAATTGTAATCGGAGGATAGATAATTTACATTAGCACCCACACTTATATTATCAGTCATGCTCACTTCAAATGATGCACCTAAGGGTATTCCACTGTCAAAAGCTGAGTTTACACCTACACCAATATTTAATAATTTATCAGATTTGCTAAAGGCCCGTTTTGAGCCTGCATATTGGTGCTAAAAAGAAATAACCTGTAAGAATTAGAACGATTTTTTTCATGTCTACTTTTTATTATTTAAGTTTTAAGTGCCTGTTAGTCTATTAATTAATTTGTTTTATTGTTTTACTATTTTAATAGTTTCTCCATTTTCTAATTTTAATAAATACCATCCTTTTGCATAGGGTTGCATATTGATGTTTAGAGCCGTTTTACTTATGAGTACGGTTTGAAGCATTTTGCCATACATATCAACCAGCAAGGCTTTGCTGTTTAGCAAATCCATGTGTACGCTCAGGTTAGCCACATCATTTACCGGGTTGGGAAAAACAGTAGCCTTTACATTTTGAATGCTATTTAATTTTATGATGGCAGAGTAGGTGTAATTCCCATCAATATCTGTTTGCTTAATACGGAAGTACGTGATCTTGTTAAGAGGGGCAGATTGGGTATGGCTATAACTGTTGGTGCCATTGCCTTTACTGTTCAAAATCGCCGTGGTTATAAAAGATAATCCGTCTGCGCTTTTTTCTATAGTATAATTGGCAACATTGCTTTCGCTCACCTGCCAATTTACAACCGCTTGGTGATGCAAATTGGTATGACCATTTACCTGCAGCCACTGAACCGGCAGCACAGACAGAGACGTTTTTACAAAAAAGCCACTGAAGCCAGTCACATCAAAACTTACTTCCCATCTGTTAGCAGTACTATTCCAAATGATATCTGCATCGGCAGGATTTATATTGGTGGGCGTGCCCGTATAGGTATGCGGCAAGCCTGTACCATTGCTGCTTACACCAGGTCTTTTTTCTATCAGCAAGTTTGCTTTACCCGCAACATCGGCTGCTCCGGTAGGCAAGTCAACACTGCTTACAGCATTAAAATCGTTAAACTCTTGTTGCGTAAAATACAATGTTACTTTAGCAGTAGCGGTTGTAGTATTGTTTACAGGATTGATCTCGTAATGTCGTTTTACAAACATTCCGCCAGCTGTGGCAGGTTGGGTAGCTTCTATCCATACCGTAGCGGTAGTTTGACCGGCAATTGTGTAACTGCCACCAGATTGAATGGCCAGTAATTGGCTGCTACAATTGGCGTAGTTACTTATGCCATTGCCAGCTTGTGAAATAGTTACTGATGTGAAGGTAGACGGTATGGAATTGTAGGCTGTGTTAATATGGTTGCCTTCATAAGCACCTATATCCAGCGGAGTAGTTCTTACGATGCCAATGATATCCAACGCAGGAGTAGTGCCTGTTCCCGCATTGGTGGCAGGTGATCCGCATTGTAACCTTAGCCCATCGTCGCTGGTACCCCAAACATTATCAGCCCCATCTCCATCTGTAAGATTTATAAAAAGGGGATTTCCGTTAAGGGTGTTGTTCATAATTGTATTAACCACAGATAACGGGCTACCACTTGCATCTCTTACAATGCAATTTGTAAACGTTGGCTGATTAGCAACATTTGTTTCCTGGCTCAGAATTTCATTTCTTCCGGCAGACGGAGATACGGTGGGGGTGTTGTTCCAAAAAATACAATTACGAAAAGTACTTTTAGAAAATCCGCTGTAAGCTGTTCCTGCAAATGAAGATGTGTTGTTTACAAAATTACAATTTGCAAAAGAAGATTGAGAAGCAGCACCACCACCAAATGCAACGGCTGCTCCATTTTGTGCAGTATTATTGTAGAAAACAGTATTTGTTATAACGTTTGAACCCGCATTTAAATATAGGGCTCCACCTTTTGAGCCATCAAAAAATCCGCTTCCACTGGTATTGTTTGCAAATACACTGTTAGAAATAGTGGATACTCCGGAAACCGAAATAATGAACATGCCCGAACCAAAAACACCAAAACTGGATCCTCCTGCAAGAAAAGAATTACCGTTTATGTTACAATTATTAAAAACAGAAGAACAGTTATTATTGTAAATGCCTGCTCCTAAAGCATCGTCATTGCCATCTGTACAATCTGCACTGTTTCCTTTTATGGTGCAATTATAGAAGTTAGCTGCAGAATTTGTATTGTAAATACCAGCGCCATAATGCCTTTCAATAATTCTGCCGTTTACAGTGATGGGCGATTGCGGAGATACAGCATAGCCCTTTGTAACGGTAAATCCGTCTAAATCCGAGGCGCCCACATTCACGGCCAGCACTACATGGTAGGCGTTGTCGGCAGGCGAGTTTAATATGCCGAGGTCGCCACTGAGGGTGGTAATATTTGTTTGCCAGTTTCTTTGGGTCAACGAGTTTTCCGTACCTGCAAATCCTCCATAAATTTTCACTCCTTGCTTCATTGTAAAAGTTTTGTCACGGTTATTGACGGGAGATAGGTTTGCAAAGGGGTCGTGTGTTGGCAGGTAAGTACCTGTTTTCACCCAAATCTGGGAACCACTTGATGCGAGGTTGATCGCATTTTGTACATCTTTTTTTGCAGTTGCCCATGATGTGCCGGCGCCGGTGTTATCTGGCCTTGCTGCATCAACAAAATAAACACTTTGAGCGTGTGATGAATTGTAAGCCGTTAACAGCATAACCAATAGCATTGCCGTAAGATTTAAGAATGAACCTTTTTTTTTCATGTGTATGTTTTAGTTTCTTATCTTTTGTTTTTTAAAGCGCAAAAATGTTTTAATGCATGAGAAAGATTTTTTCTATTAGAATCCCCTGTAACAGGGCTACCTGGTTTTTTTATTTTATATACACTTACCATCCATTTTTTGTGAAGTCGCTTTAAACTCTATATAATTTATTAGAGTACTGTTAAGAATGTGAGGTACCCTGTATATTTATTTAGTATTATCAAAAAGTATCGGTTGGAGCTGATAGAAGAGATTTGGGATCCACCTATTTTTTTACGATAACGGTTAACTGCTGCCCGACAAAACCCCTATATCGCTAATGGCTATGGTGGCTGCAGTTAAATTAGATGCATAAGTAACTTCTTTCCCCGCCCGCTGACTTAAACAATCTCTTTGCCTTTGCCATAGTATTGTAGGGAGCCTTTTCTAGTTCAATTAAAAGGTTTGATTTGGTATTACTATAAGCTGGTTTATTGTCAAATTCGGGTAATGTATTCTGTTGTGCATTAACATTAAAAAATACGATTAGAAGGAGTATTATTGCTATTGGTGTTTTCATAATTATTACTGTAATAACGGGATAACTTTTTTTAAAAAACAAAAATACAATTAATAATCATGCAATTATTTGACCTAGGTCAATTGAGTCAATACATAAAAGATCCGCCCATTCTCCTAACTTAAGTTCATATATGTTTTGTGAAAGTTAAACGCAAGTTTGGCGAAAGGCAAAGTGAGAAGTAAGGATGGAGGCCTGCTTGCCTGTAGGAAATACAGGAAATTTCGGGAATATAAACAGTAATTAAAATAGTGAAGGAATGGTTTATGCCAGGGCCGCATAAAATCATAATCGGCATCCGACTTCATCATATCCATCCAGTTAGCTGCTGTGTCCATTGGCATATCGCCATGGATGTTGCGAATATTTTTTTTAACATCCGCATTTACAAATTGTAATGCAAGCCTTCCTACAATAGCATGGCCTTCCGGGCCCCAGGCAAGAGCTTTGGCATTGAATGATAAGACACATACTATTGTTACTATCATCTTTGCCAGCCATCTTAGATTAAAATTTTTATCCATACCCTAAAATAAGACTGTTCGTGCACAGTTACCCACTATGTAAAGCAGCTTTTCAAATTCAATACTAATATGATTTCCATGGAATGCAAAAATATTTTTATTTTAGCATTTCAAGTCATGCCGCAAAATATACCAATCACCTTCAGTCACAAAAACAAAACATATCATGCCACCTTAGAACAAGTACATGGAGCTGGTAATAATGTATGGCACCTCATGTGCAACAATTATTATCTCGGTAGGCTGCGCCTGTCAGGAACAATGTGGTGCTTTGATGAAAAAGAATTCCATGATCTCGCTGATTTTTTCGGGGATTATTTGATTGCCTGGTATCAATGACCAACATATTCATACTCCACAATTGTGCGTCTTCAAAAAGAAAATGTTTATGCTAAAAATGAACTGCAATAATGAAAAGAATATCAGACCTCTCTCTTTCCCGTCATGCATCTCAATCGATTCCAATCGCTAGCTCTGCTGCTGTGCAGGCCTGGCAACCCTTCCCTACCCTCACCCACCGCCCACAAGGGTTGGCACAAACCTGCCAGCCTGCCAGCCTTCCTGCTCATTACA
>JBBQYS010000148.1:0-7120 GCA_038208485.1 Chitinophagales bacterium | reverse complement strand
GTAGACAGACATTTTTGCGTTGGAACTTGTCTGTCTGTCTAACCCCGATGCATATAAATCAAATTCCAGTGTATAGTCGTCTGGTAAAACTTTAGCAAGATCAGGAATATAAATGCTGCCAGGATTCATCATCATCCACTTCCCTTCATATTTATTCATGTTCACTACTTCAGCAGTACCATTTGTATTCCATGATGCGGGCAGGTCGCCCACACGGTCTTTTTCGAAATCTTCAAATAGCAATATTTTATTACCTGGTACAAAATCATATTTAGATGTGTAACTAAAAGTCTCGTTAGCTAATGTTTCAGGGCCAGAAGGTTTTCCCCCCTTCGCATTATTTGCAGCAGCATCACTGCCAGTTTTATTAGCTTGTCCAGCACCTTCTATTTCATCTAACCCCTCTTCAATTTTTTTATCTACTTTTTGGTTAATTCTTCTGTCTACTTTCTGTTTTACCTTTTTTTCAAATCTATTCAGTACCTGGGCATGGCTTTCCGTGCCATAGGCTGCTGATAATAGTATACAAATTGCCGTTAGTAGTACTTTATTTTTCATGATCCCTTATTTTGATGTTGTACCAATATAAAAAATTGTGCAGGCAATGTCAATACCACGATTGTGTAAGATTTGGTCAGTTTTGTTTTAAATTAAACATTGTCAATTGATTACTTTTTAGTTCTTTGAAATGTCGTAATTGATATTCCTGAAACAGTTGATTTTATAGGCATTTCAAATAAAGAGATGCTTAAAATTGGTAAAATTTAATAAAGATTTTGTTTGAATACAAATTTCTGCGCCGGGAAGTTCGGTAAGTAGCACATGGTAGAAATGACTGAGTATATATGATATTGGCAAGCAACAAGGTGCAGTTTTCTTTTTTGTCACCTCTCATACAACTTTCCGGATAGAGGTGACACCTTTAAGTACATTTTACAAGAAAAGAGGTAACAACTTTTGTAAAGCACTTATAATATAAAAAGAATTACGAAAGGTGTCACCTCTCATACAACTTTCCAGAAATAGGAGACTCCTTTAAGAACCCTCTTCAAGAAAAGAGGCAACAGCTTTTGTAAAGCACTTATAATTTGAAAAGAATTACGAACGGTGTTTCCTCTTAGACGACTTTCCGGAAAGAGGTGACACCTTTAAATTACATTTTACAAGAAAAAAGGTAACCGCTTTTGTAAAGCACTTATAATTTGAAAGGAATTACGAAAGGTATTTCCTCTATGGAGGGAACACCCAAATTAAAGCTGTCACTTCTAACACAGCTTTTTTAAGCCGGGATGAGATGACTCCTGGTACGAATTCTATTTAAAACCTGAAGCGGGACTTTTAATTTTTGCATCCGATAAAACAACTATGACTTTTACTGATAAGCTTGGCTTTCCAAATGATCGTTAGAAAGAATAAAAAAAAATATTTCTTTTCTTGTAAGATTTTTCTCTTTGCTGCATCAAAAAGAAAAAACTACACAACATGAAAAGAATAACTGCATACACAATGGTGATGGCCTTTTGTTTCCTGGTAAATACTTCAAAAGCCCAGGATGCCATACGGGTAACCACCGTGAGTACAATGGGCCAGCCAATGATTTTTCTACCACACATAGGCTGCTCTTCAGATATGTGGAAAGACATTGCATTACATTATAGTAAAACCAACGCCTGCTATTTGGTAGACCTTGCCGGTTTTGCAGAGATGCCGGCTATAAGTGATTCTTACACGGAAACTTATACCGCAGCCTTAAGTAAATTTATAAAAGAAAAGAACCTGACTAACTGCATCATAGTGGGCCAGAACTATGGCGGCCACCTGGCATCTAAACTAGCAACGCAGTTGCCCGGAAATGTAAATACTCTGGTGATGGCAGATTATTTTCCAAAATTGAGTATGGTATTGGGTAAGGATATCACCAAAGAAAAGCTGTCTCAATTTACCAACTCTGTTAGAACAGGGCTGCTGACAACTGATACTGCTGCATTTGAAGCTTACCAGAAACAGACGGCAACGGGTATGAATTTTATGGATAGCAGCTATATTGATACATTCGTAAAATGGCAACTGGCATCAGACAGGGAAACCCTGGCTGGTACCCTGGTAGAACAAATGGAAGCAGACCAAATTCCTTTTTTTGAAAAGAATACAATACCTACACTTATATTTAACACCTGGTACTTTGCCAAAACATACCAGAAATTGCCCATGAGTGCAGCTGCAGAAACACTGAATGGAATGTACCCTGGGGCGAAGCTGATTACATTGGCTATTACAGAAGATGCAAAAGATTTTATAGCAAACGATCAACCGGAATGGTTTACACAACAACTGGATCAATTCTTAAAGACTAATATCAGTGCAAAATAAGGAGCAATTATTTGAACAACTTTTCGGCGATTTTAAAGAGAAGATGTTCCGACTCTGTTATTCTTACTGCAACCATAACGCAGAGGCGGAGGACCTGGTACAGGAAAGTTTTTCCAAAGTGTGGATACACCTGGATGGCTTTAAAGGCGAATCAGCTTATAGTACGTGGATATACAGAATCACCGTAAACACCTGCCTGATGCATATTCGATCTGGTAAAAAGTTCCAGGTGGTACATGATGAACAAGTGCCTGACATTCCTACCGAAAAAAATGATGCAGAAGATAAAGTGAATGGCTTGTACAAAGCAATCACTCAGTTAAATGAGATTGACAGGGTACTTATCTCAATGGTATTGGAAGATCTATCCTATAAGGAAATTGCTGAGGTAATGGGTATTTCTGAAAATAATGTTGGCGTAAAAGTTCACCGTATAAAAGGGCAATTAAAAATAATAATGACAAAAATTATTGAATAATGGATAGAGATATAGAAAGCCTGCAAATGCTTCAACAGAAAATAAAGGGACTGCCTTATGATACTCAACAGGTGAAGAAAGAAGAAGAAAATCATTTACAGAAATTAGCCTTAGTGGTTAGTGGCGACACCAACCACGGTTAATAGAGAATTCCGGTTGGTGGGGACACCAACCGGTAAGAAAAAGTTCACCGTATAAAAGGGCAATTAAAAATAATAATGACAAAAATTATTGAATAATGAATAGAGATATAGAAAGCCTGCAAATGCTTTATCAACAGAAAAAAAAGGGACTGCCTTATGATACTCAACAGGTGAAGAAAGAAGGAGAAAATCATTTAAAGAAATTAAAAAATGCACACCTCAAAACGCTCTTTACCTACATGGCTAGTACAGTAGCTGTTTGGTACGTAGATTATGTGAGTGCCACAAAGTTGCAAACCTCAGCTACAGGTTTTTGGCTCCTGATCGGTTGTGCTTTGTACTATGCTGCAAGCAGGTGGTATCTATTACGTCAACTAAACGCTATCAGTCCGGCACAAACCGCTTTAAAGCTGATTGAACAATTGGGAGCCTACAAAAAACTAAATAGATTTATGGCTACCTATGGTGAGATGCTGTACGTGGTAATTTTAAGTATCGGAGTATATCTCTATCTCATGCCCATACTGCTATATATGAGTAACAGTATCCCGTTAAAGTATATCCACTTGCTAAAGTTTGTTTGGTTCTTCTACATTGGATGGGCATTGCTGCATACGTTCTATTCTAAACGCAAAAAGTTGAGTGAAGAAACAGCAATCATCGACAATTATCTCCAACAGTTGGAGGAAACTTAATGATAAATTTTAATTGAATGGCATGGAATAAAGTACTTCAGCTTTTACAAAAGCATTAATGATTTATACAGCTTAAGAAAAACGTCCATCTTCGACAAACTCAGGCTGGCAGCCTAATTGCTGAAAATAAGCAGAATGTTTTAAGCGCCTTAACAGACTATCTCACTTTAGTAACAGTTTGCTCCCCTCACTTAATACTTCGGCTTTATCCCCATATTATAAAACATAAAACTCCATTTATCACCCTGTTCATCTATTGATTGTTTTGTGCTTTTACCCGCACCATGACCAGCATTTGTTTCTATCCTGATCAGTACAGGGTTTGAGCCAGTTTGTGCTTTCTGCATAGTGGCGGCAAACTTAAATGAATGCGCCGGCACTACCCTGTCGTCATGATCTGCAGTAGTGACCATCGTGGCCGGGTAGGCAGCTTTGTCCAGGTTGTGAACCGGCGAGTAGTTATAGATGTAGTCGAACATTTCTTTACTGTCCTCGGAAGTACCATAATCGTAAGCCCAACCCGCACCTGCTGTAAACTTGTGGTAACGCAGCATATCCATCACACCCACTGCAGGAAAAGCTACCTTGCAAATATCAGGCTGCTGTGTAATACATGCGCCTACCAGTAAGCCACCATTGCTTCCACCTTCCAGGGCCAGCATGTCGCGGGAAGTATATTTATTATCCACCAGGTAGTTTGCAGCTGCAATAAAATCATCAAATACATTTTGCTTTTTTGTTTTAATGCCCTGGTTGTGCCAGTCCTGTCCATACTCGCCGCCGCCCCGCAAATTAGGGATAGCCAATACACCACCGTTCTCCAGCAAAATCAACCTCGAGGTACTAAAAGCAGGCGTAAGACTTACACCGAATCCACCATAGCCATACAACAAACATGGATTTTTTCCATTCAGTTCAATCCCTTTTTTATGTGTAATAATCATCGGGATCTTAGTGCCATCTTTTGATGTGTAAAAAACCTGCTTAGATACATAGTCCTCTGGCTTATACAGCATTTTTGATTCTTTGTATACGGTGGTATTTCCACTGGCTATATCCATTTTATAAATCGTAGGCGGATTTATATAAGAGGTGAAAACATAATACAATTCTTTATCTTCCTTCCTGGCGCCAAAGCCCCCGGCAGTGCCAAGTCCCGGTAGTTTTATTTCACGAAGCTCCTTGCCGTTTTTATCAAACTCGTACACTTTGTTCACCGCATCTTTCATATAAGTACCATAAAGCCTGCCACCGCCAGACGACATACTCAGCACTTCAGGTTTGGCGGCAATAATTGTTTTCCAGTTTTCTTTTGCAGGGTTGCTCAGCGGAGCAATCACCAGCTTATTGGTTGGTGCATCCAGGTCAGTTTGTATGTAAAAATAGTTGTCATCCACATCCAACACCCGGGATGAATTTTTCATATCAGTTACGATAGGCATTACCGGTGAACCAGGCTTACTAAGGTCCTGCACAAACAGGCTGTTGCCATAGGTTGCGTTGGCTGCAGAGATGATCAGCCATCTTTCATTTTCGCTTACATAACCACCAATGTATCGCACTGGTTCTGCATCGTTACCGTATACAACTACGTCTTCACTTTGCGGAGTGCCCAGTTTATGGTAATACAATTTATGGTTTTCATTTTTTGCCGTAAGTACACTTCCTCCATTTCCTCTCTGGTAATTGCTGTAGTAAAAACCCTCATTACCTTTCCAGCTTGCACCGCTGAATTTCAACTGTAGTGTATCACCTGTTTGTTTTTTATTCATAGCATTCAGCACCACCAGTTTCTGCCAGTCGCTGCCCCCCTCAGAAATATTGTAGGCCGCCATGCTGCCATCTTTACTAAAAGCTATACCGCTCAGCGAGGTAGTCCCATCTGTAGAAAAACTATTTGGGTCCAGGAAAACCTCCGGCATTTTATTGCCCTCTGTTTCCCGGTACATTACCGACTGATTTTGCAGTCCTGAGTTTTTATAATAATAAGTGAAGTTCCCCCTGCTGAAAGGCGATGAATATTTCTCATAATTGAATAGGGTTTCATAGCGCTTCTTTAGTGCATCCCGGAAAGGAATCTTCGACAGGTAAGCCTGCGTCACATTATTTTGTGCCTTTACCCAGGCTGCCGTTTCTGGGCTCCTGTCATCTTCCAGCCAGCGGTACGGATCCGCTACTGTAGTACCAAAATAATTATCATTTACTGTGTTGTCCATTTTTGTGTCCGGGTAATTCATGCTATCCGAAGGAGGTTTTGTCTGTGAGTAATTATTGTTGCAGGCTGCAAATAGAGCAACCACGGCTACAAGAAAAGCAAGCTTTTTCATAATGCATATTTAGAGTTATGAAGGAATTATTTTATTATGGAAAATTTAAATTTATGTCCCCCGAATATATTCAATAATTGGTTCGTTTTTTCTTACAGAATATAATTCAGGTTATTTTTTTACACAAGAACACAAAGGGTATACAATTATACACAAGGATAAACTATGCCCACGCTATATTCATGTCAGAAATTTACACAAAGTCTCTCTTTAAAAAAATACTGGGAATTTTGGGGCCTTCAGCCATTAAACTTTATTCAGCTTCAGTCCGGGCTGTACGCTCTTACCTCCGTTGCACTCCGGTACCGCTTCCATCCCGCAGCCATTTCAGCGGAGAAGCATTGGCCAGCAGGGATTACGTTTTAAATTATTGAAATTCCGTTTCTATCATCCCGGTGGGACCTTTCCACCTAGCCGGAAAACCGAAGAAAATAAAACGGCACGGGTTACCCTACCGAAGACCCCGCCAGAGACTAGTATACGTTTAACTTAAGCAGTCAAAATCATTTTAGCTCAAGAAATCAATCCGTTATTTATGGATAATCTACTTTGACATTATTTAAGTCCCCCATAAATATTAGCTGATAGGTTTTAAAAAATCGAAAAGAAATTCCTGCGGCAATACAATATAAATTGAGGATTGTTCGTTTTAGTTCTAAAAACACAATATAGACTTGTGTCTATAATACATTAAAAAAAATGTAAGGCGCAAACGTAAAGAATGCTATTTATGAAAAAACATTTACTATTATTTTTTACTATCAGTATTGCAACCACCAGCTTTGGTCAATCAGGCACTGTTGGTTCACCATATACATCCATCGGGCAAGCCAGGAATGTGACAACTGCCGGTTTTTATTTTTTCAATTTAAATGGCAACCCATTCAATACATATGTAGATGATAACGGCTATGTACAAATAATCCGGGATTTTGGAACTGCTACAGGTGACCTTCCCACAACGTCCTCCTTTCCATCAACAAATACAAGGGGAATTTTACCAACAGCTGCCCTTAGTAATATGAATAATATAAAGGAAGTAAGGATTTCTACAACTACAGGGAATACTGATTTTTATTCTACTGATGCCACGATGATTTCCAGGGT
>JBBQYS010000147.1:0-7143 GCA_038208485.1 Chitinophagales bacterium | reverse complement strand
CTTTTGGGCTTGCTTTATCTCTTGTTTGGGCAAATCGTAAAATCAGAAATCTTGCACATCTGCCACTATAAAATAAACAGGTTGCTCCTTGATTTTCTGTAATTCACTTATCCATTCCTGCTGCACACTCGATATTCTTTCACCGACTTCATTCCACATTTCCGGGCTGCACAAACAACCAAGGGATGGAGTGTTGGGAAAATAGGGTTGCTGTTTATAAAACTCCGGATTGATTGTTGTTCCATGAGCGATGATCTCACTCCGGCCTATGTTTCCTGCTCTATAAGTCTGCCACAAACAAGGATATTTTTTTAACGGGCCTAATAAATTCTCATATTGTTGTGCATACGATGTGTCGCCACCAAAAAAAACTGAAGGTCCGTTTTCAAAAGGCAATACCATTTGCAGGTTTACGGTAGGGCCAATCCAATTATTTGAGGAAGTGTCAAATCCGGTTATTTTAAATAACCCCTGCGGTGTGTTTCCATTAGTTAAGTACCAGGGAAGATTAGAAATGGAGCGGGCCAACTGCGGGTATTGTAAAGGACGATTGTTTTCGTCAGTCAACCA
The DNA here is from genome assembly GCA_038208485.1 of Chitinophagales bacterium. Taxonomy (GTDB): domain Bacteria; phylum Bacteroidota; class Bacteroidia; order Chitinophagales; family Chitinophagaceae; genus Ferruginibacter. The sequence goes on along the minus strand of JBBQYS010000147.1, from coordinate 6,573 downwards.
TGTGCCATCTTTCTGCCTGATCATTAAATAACCAGGTTGGTTTCTGTCCGGAGACTGAAAGCTGCAGAGAACTGATTGCCCCGGTAAGAAATCTTTATTTAGAAAATCGCCTTTAAAAGGCAATTGTTTTTTTTTCGAATGCCATCTTTCAAAGTATGGTAAAAAGTAGGCCGAATGCAGAAAAGAATTTGTGGGTTCTATTTTTGGAAAAATGTTGTTTTTTGCCAAATATTCCAAAGCCATTGCCTTTACCTTTTCATTTGCCATTTGATTCCATAGTGCTTTTATTTCCGTTGAAAATTGGCGAGGATATAAAGTATACAACATTTCTATAAACGCACGCTGAAATTCAACATCGAATTTTTGTATTTGGGTAATTTGCGGGGCAATTTTTTGTAAATAATTTTTGGGGCGATACAGCATTAATTCCATAGCCCAAAAGGCCCCTGCATATTTTGTATACGTCTTTTCATTCAGCGGCAGTAAAACCGTTTCTTCAATCTGTACAATCAGTTTTTTTTCGATAGAATCCCTGTTATGCTTCGTTGCAAAGGGATATATTATTTTTTGTTGAGCAGGAGCCTCTCCATAAAATAATGTGAAAAATAAAATAATCAATAACTGCTTTTTCAAAACCTTATTTCTTTTAATGAGTAGTGCATAGATTACCGCCCTTTCTACAACAACATCACCTGAGCGCACGGTTAATTTTTACCTATTACCAGAGACATTGATCAATTATGCCTTATCGCTGTTATTTATGCTTATTAAAATACTGTTTTATTATTGTTTGGGGTAAAAATTTCCTTCTAACCGGTGCAGGGTTTCAAAATAAAAAAAAACTTCCCCATTAAAACCATATTTTCTGTTTAGCTGAATCATTTGGTCAGTTAACGCACGGGATGATTGATAATTATCATCACCAAGAGAAGTTAGGATGCCAGGGAAAACCCTATCCTGCATTTCAGGAGGCACAATTGCTTTAAACTCTTTCAATATTTTTTCATAGTCTTCAATTTTATATCGATATAACTGAGGAATGATATAATCTGCGTACCCGTCTTTTAGCCATTTAGGCCAATCTTGCAGATACTGCTCTTTGCTCCAGGGATATACACTAGGAGCCCAGGAAACAATACAATTTGGTTTTATTTTTTTTACTTCCTGATACAACGCTTTTCCAAAAACGCTCAACTGGTCTGCCTTCCATTGCAACCAGTTGGCTTCATTGTAAACTGGCGGAGGTTCTTTGCCTGTTTGTTTTTTATATAGCGCAAGCGTGTAGGAATCATATCCACCTTCTGCGGGCATAGCTGGTAAACGATCGTCTCCCTGTATGCCATCAACATCGTAGTTTGTTACAACCTCTGCCACTAATTTTTTCATAAAACTTTGTACTTCTGGATTCATACTGCTCCACCAATAGAAACCATTTTTCTGCAATAACTCACCTTTACTATTCCTGCCCGCCCAATGCGGATATTTTTTCAGCCAGGGTCCTGATGTATCTTTATAAGCATAAGAAAAACCAAACTCAAACCACGCATGAACTTTCAATCCTTGTTTGTGCCCCTCTTCTACAATTGTTTTGATTGGGTCAAACCCTTTGTAAACCGGATCTTGATTTATACCAATATATTCCTCAAGCACTGCACTAGGATACATAGTTAAGCCGCCATTCCATACTACGACAAAAATAGAATTAAGTCCATTTTGTTTACACAAAGCCACGGATTTACGGATGCTTTCTTCTGATTGTAACGCATCACTCGCAACATTGGTAATCCATGTGCCACGGATGGGTACCTGTTCAGCAACTAATGCTTTTTTTTGCGGATAGCATCCAGTAACTAAAAGTAAAATACTAATGGTAAATAAATAGAGTCGCATAAATTTTCATTTTATTAATTGCTCCATATAGCGGTTATATAAATGATGTGCAGATGGATACATGGATTGAGGGCTCATAAAATGTGAGAACTCGAATGTTATGGCTTTTGCATAACCAGCTCTGGCGGCTGCCGCTAATTTGAGCTGTAGCTTCTCAAACTTGATAGGCAAAAACTTGATTGGCATATCCCGGTCAAATGATTCACAATTCGTCCAGGCGTTCATATTGTATTTAGTTGCCAATGCTTTGTTGATGGAGAAAAACTCATCCAGCTCCTGAAACTGAATATGTCCGTCCTGAAAAGCCACCGAATCCACCGCACCATGAATTCCATCAAAAATTTCGTTCCATTCTTTTTCGTGTTCCTTCAACGATATGCTTTCTTCTTTCTCCAATGATCCTGCTGAGGCCAGTACGGCCTTTCTTCCATCTATGTAGGGTGAAATAAAAGTGGGCAGGTTGTTGCTTATTTGTTTGCAATGTTCGCCCATGGAGTGAATGGCCTTTATCACGCCTTTCGTTTTGCGGCTTATTTCCATACTGAGGTACCAGCCTTTAAGGGAGCGGTGATGACTATAGCGTTTCCATACTTCTTCGGTTACATATTTATTATCATCAATATCGGTCAATACATTGCCACTATCCCAAAACTCTCCGCTATCATACAATCCGAAATAAAAGTCCATTTCGTATTTATCGGCCAGGGTAAGGTATAGTTCCACCAGATCAACGGGTGGTTTAAAGCATTGGTGCTTTTGCATTAAAAAATCAGAAGGATAAGTCAGAAATTTTCGGTAGCCGCAACGTATGAGTATTACAGTATTAATACCGGCTGCTTTCATATATTTAAAATCCTGCTCCCACTCGCTGGCCCCCCAGTTTTGATGAGGGATGTCGTGGCTTATTTCATCTATAAAAGTTCCGGTAATGTTCATCAGTTTATAAATAATTTTTTTCTATTAATATTTCTTTCCATTTTGTATAGCCTTCTCCCAACAGGTGTAAGCCGTCATTTGTATAACGCCTATCCAATTTTCCCTGCGCATCTGCCAGCGCCGAATTCAGATCAACATATATTATCCTATTTCCGTCTTCCATTTTTTGTAATGCTGTATTGATGGCAGCAATATGATTTTCTTTGTGCTGATAATTTTTGAAATCGCTAAACGCATCATTGGTGGGCAATATACTTTGTACATAAATTTTTGTGCGAGGCGAATTTAACCGCACACTATCAATGATTCTTTTAAAATTTTTTAGTATCACATCATTGGGTATGCCACGGGCAATATCGTTGATGCCTATGAGCAGAAATAATTTTTTAGGTTTGCGACGGGTTATCTCCCCTATTCTATTTAAAATGCCAAAGGTATTGTCTGTGCTTACTCCACGGTTTAATGTGCGGTAATGCGGAAATAATTCACTCCATTCGCCACCATCGGTTATGCTATCGCCTAACCATACGATTTCATCCTTTTGATCGGGCATGACTTCAAACATACTCAACTTTTGATCATAATAATAAAAATGAAAAGAAGAATCGTAGCTGGTTTGTGCCGCTGCGTTCATGGTAAAAATTACAAGGATTAAAGCAGAAAGGTGGTTCATGTTTCTTATTTTAATTTTCCAGTCGGTCATACCAGTTCTTTTTTAAAAATAAGGAGCAAATAACAAATACAGTTACACAGACCCAAACTGTATTCCATTGACGGAATGTAATGTAAAGTGGCATCACCACCATGCTCATTTGCCAAACAATACCCACCAAAACATTGATGGCATCTTTTCCAAAACCTCTATTAGGCTTAAATCCGGGATTTTCCTGTTTGGCCATTTCAATAATTGGTTTCCAAAAACCCCAGGGACGGGTACGGGTATAAAAATCTAAAATGGTTTCTCGTGGTACAGGTTTGGTAAACAAACATCCCAGCATACACCCGAGTAGTGAAACAATAAATATGAAAATAAAAGCCATCAGGTTAATGGCCTGCGTATCTGCCATGGGCTTCAGCGAAACGAATATCGTTGCAAGCCAATGTACAAAATCAGCTCCTACCATTGCAGCAATCATTCCGCTGAGCATACCAAAGAAATAGCCATAACCATTGAACCGCCACCATATCCATTTTAATACATTTGGTGCCGCATAGCCGCCATAGAATGCACCTGTTACAAAAAGAATGATTCCATTGAGGCTGGTGATTTGTGTACCTATTAATATACCTATGATGACCACGACGAAAGACACGATCTTACTTACTCTCACATAATGCTTATCTGTTTTGTTGCCCGCCAGGTACCGTTTATACAAATCGTTGACCAGATAAGCAGGCGCCACATTTACAAAGGCACTGAAAGTACTCATAAATGCGGCGAGCAACCCAGCAATTATCAATCCTTTTACACCTACTGGTAGCTGTGAAACAATGATATTAAAAATATATTCCAGTTTTTCTAATCCAATTATTGAGTTGGGTATTTCCTTAATTGCCAGTAAGGAAAATCCCCCCACCATCAAATAAAGCGGAATGAATAATACTAAAATGGTGAAGCCGCTCATTTTTGCCGCATCTTTTGGCGACTGTGAGCTAAAAGAGCGTTGCATATCAAAACCTGGTACCGGGCCTGCAAGGCTGGCCAGTAACCCTTTTCCTATCATCAAACCAACCATTCCGGCCAGCATCTTGAAACCATTTTGAACCGTCTCTGTTTCAATCAACGGATAGGGCATAGGCCAATTATAAGCTATTTCCTTTTTGGGCCAAAAATCCAGCCAGCCTTCGGGTACAAACTGTGCTACCGTTTCGCTACTTACAGATGTCATTCCCAGGTAAAGCACAATAAAACAACAAATGGTCATTATAATAAACTGCATCACTTCTGTAGCAACAACACTATATATTCCACCTTTTACCGAGTATAACGTTGTGAGTAAGCAGATAATAACAGCATATACATTTTTACTGCTGATGAGTATGGCTGCTCCTGAATGAATGGAAATATCTGGCAACACTTGCGCAGCCAGCCCACCAATACCTGTAAAAAATATACCTATGGAAATAATGACTTCGGTAACGGCAAAAATAACAACAATGATATGACTTAGTTTACCCCCTGTACCATCGCCAAAGCGGATACGCATCCATTCGGCACCCGTCATAGCGCCACTACGGCGCAACCACGTAGATAGAAATATCATTACAAACACCTGGTTCCATACCGGCCACACCCAGGGTATCCATACGCTCTGAATACCATACATTATTAGGAGTGCTACCCGCCATGAAATGGCATTTACATCAAACATGCCGCTACTATTACTAAGGCCGAGCCAGTACCATTTTAGGTTATTGTCGCCTATAAAATAGTCTTTCATGCCCTTGGTTTTGCGCCTGCTAATCCAAAGACCTATAAAAACACTTAATAAGATATAAATTCCAATAATCGTGATATCAGCCCATTGAAGTTGCATAAGCAATAATTATTGTAATAAAAATTGCTGTAATTTATAAATATTTTTATTAAGTTTACTTTTTATAATAAAATATTTTATTTATGCAGCTTACAAATTTATATTACTCAAGATACCTGAGTATTCTTTTTTCTGCTTTTTTTGTTATACTAATAAACATTTCATGTGGGAAAGGTGGTGCCGGTACTCCTCCTCCTCCCCCGCCACCTCCTCCTCCGCCTACACCAGTATGGGACCCTAATGCATTGCGTGGCGCATGGGTTACTACCGCAGCCAGTACTGCAATGGACAGCAGGGATAATATTAAGGCATGCGTGCAAGTATGCAAGGCAAATAACATAAACAATATTTTTATAGTTGTATATAACAATGGCAGAACTTGCTATCCAAGCACAGTCATGCAAAATTTAATTGGTATTCGTATCAGGGAATCGTTTACAGGCAGAGATCCTTTGCAGGAAATGATTGACGAAGCGCATGCAGTAGGGATAAAAGTACATGCCTGGTTTGAATATGGCTTTTCATCTTCTTATTCGGCTAATGGAGGTGCAATAGTAGCTGCAAAGCCAAACTGGGCAGCAAAAGACGTTAACGGTAATCTTGTAATTAAAAATGGTTTCGACTGGCTAAATGGAATTCACCCCGAGGTACAGCAATACATGATTGACCTTTTTAAAGAAGTTACCACTAATTACAATGTAGATGGCGTGCAAGGGGACGACCGGCTGCCGGCAATGCCAAGTACAGGCGGGTACGATACATACACAACCACTTTATACCAATCGGAAAATGCCGGTGCATCACCACCCTCAAGCGCTACCGATGCAGGTTGGCTTGCATGGCGTGCAAAAAAATTAACCGCTTTTGTAAAACGATTGCGCAATGAAGTAAAAGCTATTAAACCAACCATTCAATTTACCATGTCGCCAAGCCCCTACCCATTTGGTTATACAGAATATTTGCAGGATTGGCCTACCTGGGTAGATAGCGCTTACATAGATGCAGTTATACCGCAATGTTACCGTTACGATATTGCTGCATACAATGCCAGCCTGGTGCAGCAAAAAGGTTATTACAGAAATCCTGCGGTAGCTTTTTACCCCGGTGTATTGGTAAAATCGGGCAGCACTATTCAAAGCGATGCACTCATGAGCGATATGATTGCCAGGAATAGGTTGAATGGATTTAAGGGCGAATGCTTCTTTTTTTA
>JBBQYS010000146.1:0-7196 GCA_038208485.1 Chitinophagales bacterium | reverse complement strand
CTGGAACTTACAGGAAAAAATACTGTGGGCAAATGGTGGGACATCACCTCAAACTTAAACCTGTATAATGCCATTGTAAAAGCAGCCAACATACCCGGCGCAGATAATAACAGCCGTTTTAGCTGGTCTGCCAAGCTGATTAATAATTTTAAGTTTGCTAAAAAATACAGCTTCCAGTTATCGGGCGATTACCAGGCACGCACCATTTTGCCTGTAAACGAAAGCGGCCATCGTTATGGGCAAAACAGCAATATAGCCCAGGGGTTTATTTTACCAATCTATGGTATTGATATAGCCCTGAAAAGAGATTTCTTCAAAAACAACGCCGCATCCATTACCCTGCAGTTTAACGATGTTTTTAAAACAAGAACATTTGAAACATCTACGAGCACTGCCTTCTTTACACAGGAAAATTACAGGCAGCGGGATCCGCAGGTGGCCCGGTTAAATTTTGCCTGGCGCTTTGGCAAACTGGATGTTGCTTTGTTTAAAAGAAAAAATATAAAAGCTGAGAACGAAAATATGCAAACTATACAGGGAGGATTGGGGCAGTAAGTTAAAAAAAACGTATTTAGAGAGCTTCGTCGAATTATCGTCTATAATTTTTGTCTCTCCCAACTTTGTATTACTTAATCTTAAATTTGTATCACATATTTTTAATCTAAACTCAAACTCATGAGAAAATGTTTTGCTTTTCTGTCCCTTTGTTTTGCACTGACTGCATGTACCAACGATGACCCGCCAACTGACCCTACCACAGATTGTATAGACCTTAAAAAAGGGCTAATTGCCTATTACCCGTTTTCAGGCAACGCTAATGACAGCAGCGGCAACCAAAAAAACGGCGAACTGATTAATGGTACACGTTTTGGAACCGACGCCAAAAACAAACCAAATAACGCAGCAGAATTTGACGGCATTGATGATTACATTAGAGTTACTGATCAAACAAATTATTTTGCCCCAGAAAAAATGACAGTGTCGTTCATGTTTAATTTAAGAGATGTAACAAAAAGATCTTCTTTTTTTGTGAAAGCTAACTTCAATTCACCGTCTGGTGTATCTTGGGGTTCCGGTATTACACTTACAAACCAATCTGTATTTGATTTTACAGTAGCAGACCCTACCGAAAACTGTAACTCAATATGGGCATACAACCCATCAAGTGTGTTGAAGTCGACTGTTCCACTAATTAACAACAGTTGGTATCATATTGCTGTTATATATAATTATGGTGTTGAAATGATCTATGTAAATGGTACATTAAATTCGGCGAAAGTGAACCCGTATACTTATTTAAAGAAATGTCCTTCTGCAGACTTTCGCATTGGAGGTTGGTGGCAAAATGACATTATCTCAATTAATGGAAAGGTTGATGAATTAAGATTGTATAACCGGATTCTTTGCGAGGAAGAAATACAAAAATTGGCAAGGGAGATACTATAGATAGCTAAGTTGAACACTATCCCATAATCTTCCCTTTATATGCATTAATTGTAGGGGAATTATCATGTAATCGTACCAATGCGAAAATCAACGGACTGAACCAAAATTTTATCTGTCACTGCCTAGAAAAGCAGACATGTAAAAGTTGGCAAATATTGCATTTTTGAATTTTCTCATAAATTCAAAATAACAGGCAGGTAAGGCAAGGAATTGTAATTCCTATCGTCCCATCTTAGATTAGCTGGTTTAACCATGAGCATCTGATCAACAATTTTGGCTCTCATGTTATAAAAAAAATGCCTTAAAATTCTGAATATTTTGAATTTTAAGGCATTTTAACTGAATCTATATTTTTAAGAAACATACTAGCGCATCAAAACCATTTCCTTTGTTTCGATCAACCTGTTGTTTACAAATAGTATATAGAAATAAGTGCCACTAGCCAAATTGCCTTTATTTAGGGTTTTCTCATGTACCCCAGAACCCGTAAAATTATAGGATAATAAATCGAGCTCTTTCTGAACATTTTCCAGTAGGTTGCACCGTACAGGCTCCGCTACCAAAAATTAAATTTGCATAGAGATTGAATGACAAAGTCTCCCGGACTTGATGTATGGACGAAATCACTTAACTTTAGCCAATCCCATTCTTGCTTGTTGTGTACTTGTACCCCAGGTTTCCTGATTTGAAAATCGGATACTTGGAGCTGCACCACTAATATGGAGATGATTATCCTGTGTGGAATTATGAATCTGGAATTTTAATTCCGGATTAGCAACTCCCACTCCAATATTTCCATTAGGTAGAATAGCCATCTTTTCGATATTGTTAGTACGAAAAGCAAGCCTCACATTATCCGTTGTTCCTAAAAAATCGCAGCATTTGTTCCCAAATTCCTGCTAACAACCATGAGTTTTGCGATCCAAACCCAGGAATTTACTGGATAAAGAGAATTGCTTGGATTAGCTACCCAACCTTGTGAAAAACTATTCGAGTAGACTAAACACAATAAAAACGAGGAGACAGTGATTAATTTTTTCATAGTTTAAATTTTTTCTAAAACTATAATAAGATTATTAATGTACATCACTTTTACCAATGTTTAAAAACGGTTTACGTAGTGTTTATCTACTAAGAAAGAATGGTATAAGTGTTGTTTACTTTTACGAATTTTAATTCTTATCAAATGATTAGTAGCAAAGGATTACTTTTACTTAATCAAAAACAGAAATCAAAAAAGTAATCGTTCACGCAGTATGACAAAAATATTGGCTTTGTATTTACCACAGTTTCATGAAACAGCGGAGAATAACTTGTGGTGGGGAAAAGGTTTTACAGAATGGACAAATACAAAAAAAGCAAAGCCTCTCTTCAAAAATCATCATCAGCCAAGGGTTCCATTAAATAAAAACTACTATGATCTTGCTGAGCCAGATGTAATGCAAAAACATGCTGCAATTGCCAAAGAGCATGGTATTTATGGATTTTGCTTTTATCATTACTGGTTCAATGGAAAACAAATGTTGCACAAGCCTGTAGAGGATCTTTTAAGCAGACCCGAAATTGACATACCATTTTGTTTATCCTGGGCTAACGATTCATGGAACCGTGCATGGGATGGTGAGGAAAAAGAGATATTGATGCAGCAGGAATATGGCGAGGAACCAAACTGGCAAAACCATTTAGATTATCTCATTCCTTTTTTTAAAGATAACCGGTATTTAAAAATTAATAATAAGCCTGTGTTTTTCATTTACCGCACCATCGGCTTCGTCAGGATGAATGAACTAATACAATACTGGGATAAAAAATTACAGGATGCGGGCTTCAATGGCATTCATATTGTGGAAACCCTTAATTCTTTTCAGTTAGAACCCTTTTGCGAAGCCGCCTCTGGAGTTTATACTTTTGAACCTATGATGACGCTGAGAAAAAAAATAAACCTTTCAAACAAAATCAAAGGGCAACTAAGAAATCGGTTAAATCTGAACATTTTATTTAAAGATAAATACGAACGGGTTTGGAATGAAGTATTGAAAAATGCCAGAAATATAAAGTTTGATAAAAAAGAAATGTACCGTGGTGCATTTGTAGATTGGGACAATACAGCAAGAAAGGGAAAAAGAGGATTGGTTATAACTGGGGCTACGCCTGAAAAATTTGGTATGTATCTTAAAGCACTAATGAAAATATCAACAACAGAAAATGACAAGTTTCTAATCATTAATTCCTGGAACGAATGGGCCGAAGGCTGTTACCTGGAACCTGACGAGAAATTCAGATATGGTTATCTTGATCAAATAAAAAAAAATTCAATCTAGTAAAAATAATTTCCTTTAATAGAACAATAACAATGGCAAACTCATTTCTAAAGAATATTTCAATCGGTATTGCACATCAATTAAACTCAATAAAAAAGAATTTATACAACAATGATTACGGCTTAAATATTTATACAATAAAGTACCTAAAACATTTGCCAAAGGGAGAACAAATACGAAGTTTAGATTTTAAATATGGCAAAATATATTATCGTTCAGCGGTTGATCTTTATCATTCTTTGGAAGAGATATTTGCAGACAAGATTTACAAACAGGAATTAAAAGTGAACAGTTATATTCTTGATTGCGGCTCTAATATAGGTTTAAGTGCCATCTATCTTAAATCAATATGCCCAACTGCAACTATCGAGCTATTTGAACCAGATAGTAAAAACTTTGATTTGCTTTCAAAAAATATTGCCTCCTGCAACCTTCAGAATGTAGTGTTGCATAACAAAGCTGTCTGGAAAGAAAACACAACCTTGCATTTTCAAAACAATGGAACACTCTCCAGTAGAATAGATACTTCATCGGAAGCCGCTGGAACAAAAGTAGAGGCAGTAAGACTGAGAGATTTTATGACCCGTGAAATTGATTTTTTAAAAATTGATATTGAGGGGGCAGAGTATCCTGTGGTAAAAGATATTGAAGACAAGTTATACCTTGTTAAAAACTTTTTTCTGGAATATCATGGCAAATTTGAAGACAATGATCAACTAATAGAATTGCTGGATATCGTGAAAAGAAATGAATTCAGTTTTTACATAAGAGAAGCAGGGTTAGTTTACCAGACTCCATTTTACAGGCCCGATGATGGGATTGAAAGAATTTACGATGTACAATTAAATATTTTCTGTTTTAAAAAAAGTCATAGAAAATAATATCTACCTATTTATAAAAAGGAATGTCTCAAATAAGAAAAAGAAGTTTAAAAGCGGCTACCTGGATATATGCAGGCTTTCTTATAGGAGCTTTAAACACTTACTTCTTCACGCATAAGAACTGGTTTAACCCCAACGAATACGGCCTCACTCAGGGACTGATACAGATTGGCTTGTTAGTTTTTGCATTCTCTACCCTTGGCATTACTTCTTTCCTGTATAAATTTTTTCCTTATTACGAGGACAATACGGAACCAAAAAATAATGATATCCTGGGTATTGCCCTGATCGTGTCTCTTATTGGCTTCATTGTTACCACGGCAGCAATATTCGTGTTTCAACCCCTGATAGTTCAAAAACTGAGTGGGAATTCCCGCCTGCTGGTTGATTATTTTCACTGGACCATACCCTTTGGCTTTTTTATACTGTTGTATAATGTTTTGGAAGCCTACTCTTATGGCTTTCACAAAGGCGTACTCACCAGTTTACTAAAAGAAACCGTCCTCAGGCTTTTTACGCTGGTAGTGGTGCTGCTTAAAATATTTAACTTCATCAACTTTCATACATTCATCATCCTGTTTTGTTGCCAGTATGCTGTAATCACATTGATACTGGCCATACACCTGTACAGCAAAGGACAGCTTTGGATAAGCTTTAAAGTGAGCCGGGTTACAAAGAAGTTCAGAAAAAAAATCCTGACCATGATGCTGCTTACCTACCTGGTAATTGTGGTAGGCACTTTACGTGGCAGCATAGACGCACTTGTGCTTGCTTCTAAAATAAACCTTAAGGCTGTAGGTATTTTTGGCTTTGCAGCCTACATGGTGGCATTATTGCAAGCGCCCTTGCGAAGCTTGGTGGCGGTTACCATACCTATCCTTTCCAGGGCATGGAAACAAAAAGACCACAAAGAAATCAGCCGGATATACAAGCGATCATCCATCAACCTGCTTACCTTTTCCCTATTTGCATTTTTTTGTATCTGGCTCAACTATGAGCAGGCGGTTATTTATTTCAACATCAACCCACAGTACCTGGATGCCCGCTGGGTATTTTTTGTATTGGGCGTAATGACCATCATAGAAATGGGCACCGGCGTAAACGGGCAAATCATCGGCACTTCTTCCTATTGGCGTTTCGAGCTTTGGACCAGTTTACTGCTCACCTTGCTCATCATTCCGTTAAGCTATATACTAACGGTAGAGTATGGCCTCATTGGGCCGGCTATTGCTAACCTTGTATCCTTTTCTATTTATAATGCTATACGTTATTTTTTCCTGTGGCGAAAATTTGGTATGCAACCATTTTCAAGAAAAACGGTGGAAGTAATACTGTTAGCCATTTTATTGTTTGCGGTTGTACATTATACCACAGGCAATCTGGAAGGCCTGGCGGGCTTATTTACCCGAACCATAGCATTTATGTTGCTGTTTCTTGCCGCCGTTTATTTCAGAAACATATCTCCTGATGTGAAACCACTTGTTCATTCTGTAAGAAAAAAACTGGGCGTTTAAAGCTGTATTGAGGAGTTATTCATGTATTGGAAAAACAGGTGCATTGCAGCATCTTTCTGCTCATCCAGCTTGTAGTTAATATTTTTTGTATAGTATTGTTGCAGGTCATATTCCGGAAAATTAATCCCCGCAACTATTTCCTCTATATGTTTTAAGCCTTTACCCGTTGTTTTATTGAAGTTGGAAATAAAGCTGGCTGGTAATTCCTTATTGGCTACCCAGGCCGCAAATACAAACGGCAACCCGGTCATTTCCTGCCATGCTTCTGCAAGGTCATAGATATATGGTGACTTGTGGCGCTGTTGTAAAGCCCGATCGCCTATAACAAGGCCGGCAGTAGTTCCTTTAATATCCTGGCGGTAGCCATTACTGGTATCCGTTAGCGTGGGCGATGATTTCCAGTGATGTTCCAGCAACAGCTTCAGCAATGCAGCAGACGTACGGCTCTGGTAATCTACAAGCACTTGGGTAATGGATGCCAGGGGTACATCGCTAAACAGGCAAACACTAGCTACAGGTCCTGTAGCACCAATACAATAATCGGAAATAATATGTGATTCAGCCAGTTTCGGGATGATGGCTACCGGAATCAGCCCAACATCTATTTCATCGTTTAGCAACATCGCAGCAATCCGGGAGGGATAGTCGGACAGCATGTCCAGTTCATTAGTCATGCCCCCTTTTTCAAATCCATAAATCAGCGGTTTCGTGTTTAAATAACTCACAGCCCCTACCCTTATTTTTCTTTCCAAGTGCTTTCGATTAATTTCGCTGCAAATTACTTTAATACCCATTAATATGATGCAACTATCTCCGCTTTCTGCCATTTCACCCATTGATGGGCGCTACCACAAAGCCACAGCCGGTTTAGCTGGCTATTTTTCTGAATATGCTTTGATAAAATACAGGCTCCAGGTAGAAGTTGAATACTTCATCATGTTGGGTGAAAAAAAATTTTTTAAGTTGCCGGCTAAGCTAGGTAACCAATTGCGGGAACTGGTAGCGCAGTTTAATGAAGCCGATGCGCAGACCAT
>JBBQYS010000145.1:0-7239 GCA_038208485.1 Chitinophagales bacterium | reverse complement strand
TTCATTGGCCAGCAAGGCAAAAAGTAAAGCTTCTTTAGCATCTCCATTTACCCCTAATTCATTGAGGTCAAGAATTCTTTTCCCTGGAAATTTGGTTTTTAGAGATTCAACAAGTGTTGCATTTTTTGCACCGCCTCCGCTGATGTAAATGCTGGAATGTTTTCCGTTTGTACAATTCTCTATGGCTGATTGAACAGAGCTCGCTGTAACCTCAATAAGTGTAGCCAGTATATCCTCGTTTGATATAGCAGGGAATGATTTCAAAATTTCTTTTAGGAAATCCAGGTTGAATTCTTCTACCCCTGTCGTCTTTGGGAATGGTCTTGTAAAAAAAACATGCTTCATCAACAACTTAAGTAATGCAGGATCAACTTTTCCTTTGCCAGCAATTTCACCACCGGTATCAAATTGTTCACCGGGAAATTTATCCTGAACAAAAGAATCCATCAAAATATTTCCCGGACCGGTATCGCTTGTTTGTAAATTTTCTCCGCTATCAGCAGATGGAAGCCAGGTGATATTTGCTATGCCACCAATGTTTAGGAGGATCCTGTTTTCTGTTTTGTGCCGGAATAAAATTTCATCTGCAATAAAAGCAAGTGGTGCGCCTTCACCGCCCATGGAAACTGCCTTCTGCCGGAAATCACTGATACAAATAATTCCTGTGTGCACTGCCAGGTGATCGCCATCAGCAATCTGCAAAGTGGCATTGGGGAATCTGTCGTCTTTATGTTGGGCTTTGGGCGCATGGTAAATAGTTTGGCCATGACTTCCGATCAGGTCTACATCGGAACTATGAATTTTCCATTTTCCCAAACTTTGGTTGATCATTTTTGCATGCAATATGGCCAGCCAGGGATTGATCATTGTAAGTTGCTTCAGGGAAATAGCTTCCTTACTGCATACCGTCCTGATGATTTGTTTTTCTTCAGCAGAGTAGGGGATAGTTTCAAATTGAACAACAGCCGCCTTTGTTTCATTTCCATAACCTGAGATCCTGCACAATGCGATGTCTAACCCGTCAAGAGAAGTGCCGCTCATTAAACCAATGATCAGTCTCTCTTTTTTCTGAGCGATTGCATAAAGTTGTTCTATGTATGGATTCATAATTTTTTTGTCTGCACAAAAGAAAGGTTTCTTTTTAATCCCGCAAATTTTGTTCTTTTGATCGGCGAGTGTTTAAATATGGTTTTAAAACTTTCTTCTGTGAGTTCTTCCCATTGGCTTGTACTAAAATTTAGAATTGCAGGTATAGGTGAAAACGCTTCTTCATTCGTGGGTTTACTAAACCTGTTCCAGGGACAAACATCCTGGCAGATGTCACAGCCAAATGCCCAGCCTGCAAATTTCTCCTGCATATGTTGCGGCAGCAAAGCATCCTTTAATTCAATGGTATAATAAGAAATACATTTACTGCCATCAACCACTTTCCCCGGCAGAATTGCATCCGTGGGGCAGGAATCAATGCATCGGGTGCAGGTACCACAAAAATCGTTTACAAAAGGAAGATCATAAGCCAACTCCGCATCAATGATCAGGGATGCTATGAAAAAAAATGAACCCTGTTGTTTATTAATCAGGTTGCCGTTTTTGCCCACCCAGCCCAGTCCTGAGCGCACAGCCCAGCTTCTTTCCAGTACAGGAGCACTATCTACAAAACCTCTTCCGTGTATGTCACCGAGCCTTGTTTTTAATGCTTCAAAAAATGAATTGAGTTTTTTCCTGATCACCTCATGGTAATCATTTCCGTAGGCATACTTGGCTATCTGTGGCGCATCTTTTCTTTGTTCTGCTTCAGGGAAATAATTACACAGCAAAGTGATCACTGATTTTGCACCGGGAACTAATTTGGTGGGATCTACCCGCAGGTCAAAATGATTTTCCATGTAACTCATTTTACCCTGCATTCCTTTATCCAGCCATTGTTCCAATCTCCTCGCATCATCGTCAAGGTATACTGCCCTGGCAATGCCGCAGTAATCAAATCCATGAACAACCGCCTGCTGTTTTATCCAATCACTCTGTTCCTGAAGCACTACCATAGTCTTTAAAGATAATACAGATGCAATAAAATGAAAGAATGAAAAACTTAGAATTTGATGTCGTAACCAACGAGTGCGATCAGTTCGAAATAACCTATGCCATGGTGTGCACGGTTTCCTTTCAGCTCTACAGTATTTGCCAGCGCATTTACATATCGGGCATAACCTGTCTTGGCTGTTCCTTCAAAAAACCAATGTGAAAAAGGATAATAACGGAAACCAGCTTCGGCAGCAAAATTATACCCGGCTATATGAAAAGCATTATTTAATTGTTTGCCCTGGTAGGTAAAATCAGTTCTTGGAATATTAATTCCGCCTCCTGCTTTCCAGATGGTATTAATCAAAGGTCTTTTGCTGGTTTTTGTTCGGAGTAGAGTGTTTTGTTGCACATAATTCAGGTGCAACAAATTACCTCCATCAGTATGCTCAAAATGCAGGAAGGTAGCGGGATCAAGAATGCTGTCTCCTGCTACAGGTTTTCCGTCTATGGTTCCTGTTACATAGGCTTTCTGGTAATCGGTTACTACATATTTTATGTGATCAAAATTTAGTTCAAGGCTTTTAGTATGTGCTTCATTCAGGTAAAAGCCAATACGATAATTGTATTGAGGAATAGATATCTCCAATGGTTTTTTGATAATAGCATCCATATCTGGTTTGTCATGCGCCTTTACATTATGTAGGGTAAAATTATCACCGTTGGATAGATTAAACCTAATATTACTTTTTGTAAACCATTCTGTGTTATAACCCCATTGAATGTACATTCCTTTCAGCAAGCGACTGTTGGTTGTTGTTTGAGCAAAACTTTGAAAATGTAAGAAAAATGAAAGGAATAAAATTCCGAAAAATCTGGGGAGCTGTTGCATAAGCCTGCAAAAGTAGATGATTATATCACATCACAGGTTTTAAAAAGAACAGTTTTTAACTCATTTTAGAAATTGGAGAATTTCCTACTGCCATAATTGGTTAAAACCTAATACTGGCCTGCAATTCGGGCAGTTTATCAAAATATATAATGACAGAATTTCTACAATCTTTCTTGGAGTATTATTTGCATTAATCTTAGAAATTTTACAATACTTAATTTATATATTCTTTTATGAACTTAAATAATTTTACAATCAAAGCAGCTGAAGTGGTTCAAAATGCACAACAGCTTGCCTTCAATCAAAAGAATCCTACCATAGAAACAGCGCATTTCTTAAAAGCCTTGCTGGACATGGATGATTCACCTATTGAATATTTACTCAAAAAAAATAATGTCACCGTAAACCTGGTAGAAACCAAGCTGGATGCACTCCTGGCAAAACTACCTACAATTAGTGGAGACGGAGCACAGTCACTGGGCAGAGATGCGAATACTGCCGTGAATAAATCTGTTGCTTCTTTAAAATCATTCCAGGATGAGTTTGTGACACCAGAACATTTGCTCTTAGGCATATTGGAAGGAAAAGACGACGTGGCCGGAATTTTAAAAGATGCAGGCCTTACAGAAAGAGGATTGATCACTGCTATTAAAGACCTGCGGAAAGGCAGTACAGTAAATTCTCAGACACAGGAAACGCAATTTAATGCGCTGAACAAATTTGCCAAAAACCTGAATGAAATGGCAAGGGCAGGAAAACTTGATCCTGTGATTGGCCGTGATGAAGAGATCAGGAGAACCCTGCATATACTCAGTCGCCGTACCAAGAATAACCCAATTTTAGTTGGTGAACCCGGTGTAGGTAAAACAGCTATAGCAGAAGGTTTGGCTATGCGCATAGTAAATGGAGATGTGCCGGAAAACCTGAAAAGCAAAGTGATCTTTGCACTCGACATGGGACAACTGATAGCCGGTGCAAAATACAAGGGAGAGTTTGAAGAGCGTTTAAAATCTGTAGTGAAAGAAGTGCAGAACAGTGATGGAGAGATCATACTTTTTATAGATGAGATACACACGCTTGTTGGCGCTGGTGGCGGTGATGGTGCTATGGATGCAGCCAATATACTTAAGCCTGCACTTGCACGAGGTGAGTTGAGGGCCATAGGTGCAACTACGTTAAATGAATACCAGAAGTTTTTTGAAAAAGACAAAGCGCTGGAGCGTCGTTTCCAAAAAGTGTTGATAGACGAACCAAATGTAGAAGATGCAATTTCTATTCTTCGTGGCCTGAAAGATCGGTACGAAAGCTATCACCATGTGCGTATCAAAGATGAAGCAATTATAGCTGCGGTAGAACTAAGCCACAGGTATATCACGGATCGTTTTCTGCCGGATAAGGCCATTGACCTAATGGATGAGAGTGCTTCTAAACTAAGGCTGGAAATGAACTCCATGCCGGAAGAACTGGATAAACTGGAGCGGCAGATCCGTCAATTGGAGATAGAAAGGGAAGCCATCAAAAGAGAACAGGATGAGGTGAAACTGAAAAACCTGAACACAGAAATTGCCAACCTTTCTGTAGAGCGGGATACTTATATGGCTAAGTGGAAAGCTGAGAAAGATATTGTGGAAAAAATACAAAATGCCAAGGCCAAAATAGAAGACCTGAAGCAGGAAGCCGACCAGGCAGAGCGGAATGGTGATTATGGAAAAGTAGCGGAGATCAGGTATGGTAAAGTGAAAGACCAGGAAACAACCATTGCAGAACTTACAGAAAACCTCGGAGAACTCAGCGAAAAAAGGCTGCTGAAGGAAGAAGTAGATGCAGAAGATATTGCCGAAAGTGTAGCAAAGACCACGGGCATTCCCGTAGCAAAAATGCTGCAGAGTGAGCGGGAGAAATTGCTGAACCTGGAGGATGAACTACACAAAAGGGTAGTAGGACAGCAGGAAGCGATCGTTGCGGTAAGTGATGCCATAAGGCGAAGCCGTGCAGGATTGCAGGATCCTAAAAAACCTATTGGCTCTTTCATTTTCCTGGGAACCACGGGTGTAGGTAAAACTGAACTGGCAAAAGCCCTTGCCCAATATTTGTTTGACGATGAAGGAATGATGACAAGGATAGATATGAGTGAGTACCAGGAAAAACATTCTGTGAGCAGGTTGGTAGGTGCGCCTCCGGGTTATGTAGGATACGATGAGGGCGGACAACTTACAGAAGCGGTCAGGAGAAAGCCCTATAGCGTTGTATTGCTGGATGAGATAGAAAAAGCCCATCCCGATGTGTACAATGTACTGTTGCAGGTGCTGGACGATGGACGTCTCACGGATAACAAAGGACGGGTAGTGAATTTTAAGAACACGATCATTATCATGACCAGTAATATGGGCAGCAGCATTATCCAGGAAAATTTTGAAGATATAAACGAGGAAAACCTGGAAGACATTATGGAAAGTACCAGGTCGCAAGTGATTGCTATGCTCCGTGAAACCATTCGTCCGGAATTCCTGAACAGGATAGATGAGGTCATTATGTTTCATCCTTTGCTGAAAAAAGAGATTAAGGGTATTATTCAAATACAATTGAATGAACTGAAAAAATTGGTGGAAAAGAATGGTATAAATCTTGAGTTCAGTGATTATACACTGGATTACCTGGCAGAGAATGGATATGATCCACAGTTTGGTGCCCGTCCGCTAAAGAGGCTGATACAGAAACAAATTGTAAATCAACTGAGTAAGCGTATCCTTGCAGGAGATATTGACAGGGACCAGCCGGTATTGGTAGATGTGTTCGATGGGACAGTAGTTTTCCGTAATGAAAAGGAAACCAAAGTTTAAATTTAGTTTAACAGTATATAAGCTGTTGATTATCAATAAATAGTTTCTGAACCTGTGATGGATTTTTAATGTTATAACAATAGAATTTTGCTATTTTATAAAAAACATTATCTTCATTAAGTTTCATAAATCAAATGACATTCAGGGAGATATTTACCCTGTACAAATAAAGAAAAAAATTATATGGCGTTTAAAAAAGAGGTGGTTGAGATTATAGAGCCACGGGATGTGTTTGTTGGAAACCCTAAAGCTGCTGTAACTCTGGAAGAATTTGGAGATTACGAAAGCGAAGCTTGTGCTAAAGCAAATGAAATAGTAAAAAAATTATTAATTGAATACGACGATCTGATCCGTTTCAATTTCAGGCATTTTCCCCTTACTAATATTCACCAGCGTGCGCTAAAAGCTGGCGAAGCCTCAGTAGCTACTGCACAAAGCGGAAAATTCTGGGAAATGCACAATATCCTGTTTGCAAACAGGAAGAATTTGGGTACTACCAGCCTTAAACTGCACAGCAAGGAAGCCGGTGTAGTAAATAAAAAATTCCTTGACGAACTTGTAAATGCAACCTACGGCTGGCAGGTACAGGGTGACCTTAAGGAAGGAAAAGATCGTGGCGTGAAAGATGTACCAACATTCTTCGTCAATGGTACGATGGTAGCCAAGCCAACCTACGAAGAAATCAAAAAAAGTATAGAAGCCGCTCTGAAGAAAGTAAAGAAAAAACCTGCTCCCAAGGCAAAAACCAAGGAAACAGCATAAAAACAATATTTACAATAAAACCTGCAAATTGCGGGTTTTTTTTATGTCGTGTTCAAAGAGATATTTACATTTTTTGATTCTCCGGCAACTTTCCGTCAATGGGAGAAGGATAAAATTGAAGAGATTAAACTACCAGGGATAATTTAAGAATCCTTGAATCTGGATAAAATAAAATTCCTCAACAGATGCATTACTAAATCAATTAGTTAATCCCTTATTATCGATTTCTTAGCCTTGTTTCTTGGCACACGAAACAATATTAATTCGTATTTTTCCATATGTGCCAACAAAGAAAATCTTACACAGAAATTAATAAAACTTATTTTTTTACTGCTACGATTCATGAATATAAACACCTGCTAAAAGATGACACAAATAAAAATTTGATAGTGAGTTATCTCAAAGAGCTTTCATCAAAGGAATTAATAAGAGTCTATGGATTTGTTATCATGCCTAATCATATTCATTTAATCTGGCAACAATTGCAACTTAATGGAAAAGAAACAGCACAGGGAAGTTTTTTAAAATATACGGCGCATGAGTTTTTAAAAACATTAAAAGCACAAGGGAGTTCAAAAGAGTATGAGGTAATTGCAGCCAATAAGAAACATCAGATATGGCAACGGGATTCTTTGAGTGTGGAAATTTATAGCAGGGGAGTAGCCAGGCAAAAATTAGATTATATTCATGTCAATCCTTTAAATAAAAGCTGGCAACTTGCTAAGG
>JBBQYS010000144.1:0-7260 GCA_038208485.1 Chitinophagales bacterium | reverse complement strand
AAAAGCCCAACCCGCTGCGGGGTAGGAGCGGCTACCCCGCTGAAGCCTTTGTGGGTGGGCTTGTGGCGGAGTAATAGCGGATAACCCGTACAAATGCCCGGATGAGTACAGGGGCTGACGGCGCCAAAAGAATTTCTATTGCACAAAAAAAAGGGCTTCGATGGAGGCCCTTTTTTAAATATGTTGTTTTCGGTTATTGTAATATGTATGCGTTGTAACTGAAAATTCTTTTCAGGGAATCTATAGCCTTAGTGGAATCTGTTCCGGCTTTGTAGATGGGAACAACCAATAAAAAATTTGATGAATCTTTAGTGACCAGGGTTATTTTATGCCCAAAGGATTCAAACCTGTTTTTCCCATTTTCGGCCTCTGCTAAATTACTGTAAGAGCGGACAACTACTTTATATAAAGAGCTATCTGACGCTGCATTGGTGACTGCAGGCGCAGGTGCTGCGGAAACGGTATCGGCTGCAGCAGGGAAGCTATCTACAGGCAATATGTCTTCAGTAGATTGCGTATTGCTGTCCTCCCCATTATTCATAAAATAATAAGCAGCTGATCCGCCAATTAAAATAATAAGTACCGCTACGATAATGAGGATATTATTTTTCCCACTGCTTTTATGCCTGGCAGCGGTTTTAAATGAAACCTCTTCGGAAGTTATTTCCCTGGTTTGTGCTACCGGTTCCATGTGGCGGCTGATGGATTTTCCCTGGGTGAATCCAAGATCGCCCTGGGAATTTTTCTGTAAAGTACCAATGCCGGGTATGATCAGCGGATTGCCAATATTGAGCAATTGCTTCTGCAAAATGACATAACTATCCAAGTCGGAAGAAGCCAGGGGCCTCATTTTACGGGAATGTTTGGTAATAAAGTCTACCAGGTTTTCGTCTGCTATGGCACGAAAGTTTTGGTCAAAGCTGATGGCTCCCGCAGGTAGTTGCAATTCCTTATCGCTGTCCTCGGGGATAACAGAATCGGAAGAAAGATGAAAAGTACCTATGTTTTGTAAAGTAACTGAGCGATGCTCATAAAGACATTGTACAATGAGTTGTTCTATAGTCATAAACGTGTAATAGCTATTGCCGGGAAAAAGCAAACCTACAATGAATTACCGTTAACGCCAAAGCGTAAGTTGAAATTGGTTTAATTTTGTGCTATGATTAGTGAAAAAGAATTACAGTTTATACAATATTGGGAAAAGCACAGGGTAGAACTGGGAAAACCAATCAGTAAATTACTACGTGGTTTGCCGGTGGCTACATTATTTGTGCTACCCATTCTGCTATCTATGATACTGGTGAATATACTGAGCCCTGATTGGTATACTAAGGTAGCTCCTAAAGATTCGGGTGCTTTTACCACCATTTTTATAGCGCTTTTTATATGTGTGTTGTTCATATCCTATTTCAGGATGCAGTTTAAATGGGAATCGAACGAGCAGGCATACAATGAGCTGAAACAAAAACAGGGAAAATAAGCAGCGTTTTTACAGTTTCTGCACTCTTGTAAATGAGTTTTCATCTATTTTCGCAGTCCTTAAAACTTACAGCAATACTTCAGCCGGTGTAAAAGTTTTGATTTACCTGTTCCTGAAGTTAAAAAATTCCAATATTGATCTGACAACTTAAACTAACAATCCTGCTGATATTTTTCTAAAAAAAGGCCAGCTTCATCATCAACATAAAGATTATAAACTCAACAAAAAAAATGAAAAAATTTCTCTTTCTTTCCCTGGTTGTAGCGATCGTTTTCGTAGCCTGTAAAAAAGAATCCTCACAGTGTCCTTACACTGAATCTACTGCTGTGGCTACGCAAGCAGAAAAAGATTCCCTCTCCAGGTACCTTACTGCAAACTCAATCAATGCTGTAATGCACCCAAGCGGTGTTGCCTATATCATAGACAGTGCAGGTACAGGGGCTGTGCCTTCAGTTTGTTCTTACATTACTGTAAGGTACAAGGGTACTTTGCTAACCGGCTTCCAGTTTGATGGTACTGCCGGAAACAATGTAGTTGGTTTCACCCTTGGTCAACTGATTATAGGCTGGCAGAAAGTATTGCCACTGATCAAAGTTGGTGGTGGTATAACGATCTATATTCCTCCTTCCCTGGGTTATGGTCCCCAGGAAAGAAGAGATAACAATAACAATGTGATCATACCGGCGAATTCTTACCTAAAGTTTACCATTGCCCTGGTGCAGGTGCAATAAAGGCTTATAATCATTAACTTACATCCCGGCTCTGAGCCGGGATTTTTTTTAGTTTTTTTTAAATTTGCAGATTGTGAGCCACGAGTCGATTTCAGTATTTGATATGTTTAAGATAGGGATAGGTCCCAGTAGCAGCCATACCCTTGGTCCGTGGCGGGCTGCGGAGCAATTAGTGAATTCACTGAAGGCAAAAGAAAAACTGCAACAGGTAAAAAATCTCCGGGTATTGTTGTATGGCTCCCTGGCCAAAACAGGGGTAGGGCATGGGACAGATATTGCCGTTCAACTTGGGCTGAGCGGAGAAGATCCTGTTTTGTTTGATGTAAATGCCATTGATGCAAAAATTGCTGACATAAAAGAGATGCGAAAACTGGTACTTGGCGGCCAACATGAAATAGATTTTATACCGGCAAATGATATAGAATTCCTATACACGGAATCGCTGCCTTTTCATCCAAATGCACTGAGTTTCCTGGTGGGTTTTATTGATGGAGAAACGCTGTGTGAAACTTACTATTCAATCGGCGGTGGTTTTGTGCAGAAAGAAGGAGAGAAAATGAACTCTTCTGCAGATGTAACACTTCCCTTCCCCATTAATGATGCAAATGACCTGCTGCACTGGGTGAGAAAAACGGGACTCAGCATCAGTGATATTGTCCTGGAGAATGAATCTGCCTGGCGTAGTGATGCGCAAACAAAACAAGGCATCATCAACATATGGCATGTAATGCGGGAATGTATTTTTCGTGGGTGCCATACGCATGGCTTACTCCCCGGTGGATTGAACGTAAAAAGAAGGGCAGCTGCTTTAAATAAAAGGATGCTGGGTGATCACAGTTTTGATCATTACCTGGACTGGAAACAGCATATAAAAGCCGGGGGTTATAAATTTAATTACATCCTGGATTGGGTAAGTTGTTTTGCGCTGGCGGTAAATGAAGAGAATGCCTCATTTGGCAGGGTAGTGACCGCACCCACCAATGGCGCAGCAGGTGTGATACCATCTGTGCTGCTATATTTTATTTTATTCTGCGAAGGCGATACTGAGGAACAGATCATTAATTTCCTGTGCACGGCTTCTGAGATCGGTTCTATATTTAAAAAAGGAGCTACTATCTCGGCAGCAATGGGTGGTTGCCAGGCTGAGATTGGTGTGAGCAGTGCCATGGCAGCAGCAGCACTTACAGAAGGGCTTGGTGGAACACAAAGACAAGCCATGATGGCGGCAGAAATAGCAATGGAGCATCACTTGGGCATGACCTGCGATCCTATAGGCGGACTGGTACAAATACCGTGCATAGAAAGAAATGCTATGGGCGCCATCAAGGCCATAACAGCCAGCCAGCTTGCACTGCAGAGTGCCCCGGATTACGCACGTGTTTCCCTGGATGGCGTGATCAAAACCATGTGGGACACAGCCCTGGATATGAACCATAAATACAAAGAAACGTCTGATGGCGGACTGGCTATAAATATTCCTATTAGTTTGAGTGAGTGTTGAGGCCGCCCTGGCCCCCCAAGGGGGTAAAGAACTGCAAGAAGTAGTTCACTAAATATTTATGCATTTAATAAAAAATACACCATGAATAACTTTTTGATTGCTATGCCTATTGGAACGGAATGGGTATTTGTAGGATTTATTTTTGCCTTATGGATTGTAGGTATTACTAAAATTCTTCAACGGGAAACCAATCAATCTACCCGTGTTATATTCGTCCTTATTTCTATTTTCTTTCCACCATTTGTGATTGCTTATTTGGTCTATGCCATGTTTGTACCGGTGAAGAACAAGGATATTGATAGGGATATGGTGTAGGGGAAGATGACTTAGTGTGAGCAAGTGTTGATGATATTTTTTAGTTAGCGGTCATGCTTCTATCACTCTACAATTCACAATGACATATTGCGAAGACAAATCTAATTGACCAC
The DNA here is from genome assembly GCA_038208485.1 of Chitinophagales bacterium. GTDB lineage: Bacteria > Bacteroidota > Bacteroidia > Chitinophagales > Chitinophagaceae > Ferruginibacter. Next base: position 3,120 of record JBBQYS010000144.1, on the reverse strand, counting down.
TACATTGATACATTAGGAGCAGTAAAATTTGGTAGAAACCTTATGGTAATAAATACGGAATCTGCTTTTAAACTAAAAATCAAATCGACGCCAACATTTTCAAAATAAAATCCGGGAAGTCTTTAAAAAGTATTTTGAAAATAAATAAAAAAAAAGCCTCTCCCGTTAATTCTGGTTACTCATTTGTATATAGCTTAACACAGTAAAAACATTTGCCGGGATAAATAAAGAACATTGTATATATAATTGTGAATTCTAGTTTAAATTCTATTTCTATCGTTAAGGATGATAAAGCCTTCCATGTCATTTCCCTATTTATACGTTATTGTTTCAATCTGAAAAAAGCACCATTAAAGCGGGGCTCTGAGCATTCTAATATTTTAATACAAGTCAACAAATGAGCACCACTTCTTTAAAATTTATCAACCTTGAGAAATCAGCATTTTTGCCAACACTAAAAAAAAGGGTAGAGGAATATTTTGACACGCAGCAAATTTCCAGGCATGCTAATGCACCTATGGTACTCAAGACCATCTTCTTTTTGACCCTGACACTTGGTTTGTATTTCGTTATACTTTTTTCAGGATTCTCATTAGTCGTGAATTTGGTGCTGGCCATTCTGCTGGGTATGACAATGGCTTTTGTGGGTTTTAATGTTTGCCACGATGCGTTACATGGTGCTTATTCGGCCAACAAAAAAGTAAACAAAAGGCTGGGTTTTATATTTAATTTGATTGGCGCTAATGCATATGTCTGGAACATAACCCATAATATTGTTCACCACAGCTATACCAATATTGTAGACCATGACGAGGATATAGAAATCGCACCAGGTCTTATCAGAGTGAATACCGAAGAGCCACCAAACAGGTTGCACCGTTTCCAACATATCTATGCTTTTTTTCTCTATACACTTACTACACTATCCTGGTTCTTTCGAAAAGATTACCTGAAGTTTTTTCAAAAAGAAGTGGGCAGCAGTCATAAAAACAAGCATCCACGAAAAGAATACTTCAACTTGTTCTTTTATAAATTGATCTATTATGTATTGTTCATTGTACTCCCTTTACTAATTATGGACCTTACCTGGTGGCAGTTTATTATTGGTTACCTGGCCATGAATTTTGCAGAGGGTCTTGTTCTTGGTTTGGTTTTTCAGCTGGCGCATATTGTAGAAAATACCGAGATCGTACATGTGCCGGAAGAAAATGAAATGTCTGATGCCTGGGCAGTACATCAATTAAAAACAACAGCCAATTTCGCCCCCACCAACAAGATCGCAGCATTTCTCTGCGGCGGATTAAATATGCAGGTAGAGCATCATCTCTTCCCAAGGATCTGCCACATTCACTATCCGAAGATTTCAGCTATTGTACAAACTACTGCTGCAGAATTTGACCTGCCCTATAATGTTTACGGCAGCTTCTTTACTGCACTTCGTTCCCATTATTTTTTATTAAAGAAGATGGGGACGGCTGTCTGAGCTATCAAATCAATTCCCGAACTATAAAAAAATGCTGAAGTTATTTTCCAAATGAGGATAGCTTTTTCCGAACCATTATTCCTGATATTTAAATTTATTTGAAAACTGAATGCAGTATAGTGTACGCATAGGTGATTTATTTCTCTGAGAATATTTGTCTATTCCTTAGTAATTATAAAAAATCATTTTTTCATATGATTTGAATATCGAAAATTTTATAATAAATTTATTGTCTGAATCAGAAAATATCTCTTACCTGATACCCTAAATACACTCAAATAATAATTCCGTTAAAATGAAAAAGCTATGCATTTTGTATTTCACGCTGATTTTTTATGCCACTACCGTATGTGGCCAACAACCAATATTTGATGTGGGAATTCGACTGCAGCAAACTGTTAATCTCTACAACGAGAATGGAGTGGCACTTGCATACTCTCCATCAAATAAACGGAATGATAAATTATACTTTGGGTTTTCTTATGTGACGAGCCGACTCGGAAGTGCATTCAATTCCAATGCTATCAAACAAGATAATATTTTGGTGAGTGCAGCCTGGCTCTTGAGAAAAAATCATATAATCCGCCCATTTGGCCGCCTGAACACAGGTTTTTTTCATTCCAATTATGGCGATAAGATTTTTAATGACTTGCCAAATTCATCCTTGCTTTTTTCTCCTGACCTGGGAATATCTTTTGAAACAAATAAGCCCCTCAAGTTTAGTACATCTTTTGGGTACAACCTCATTACCGGCGACGGTCTTTCAGGTCCGGGTACTTTATTTCCTGCTTACTACCAGCTGACAACTTCGTGGAGTGTATTTCAAAAAAAACATAGCGACGATAATGAAAAAAAGATGCATAAAAAGTGGTAATTCACTTATTCAATTTTCGTAGTCAAGGTTGTGGTATTTACACATAAATAAAAAAAATATGAAACCATTTTTTGCTTTAGCAATAATAATTCTTTCGCTTTGTGGTTGTGGTAAAGAACCCGATATCAGTGCAGATTTCCTCGGTGGCGGCGTGCTGAAAGATTCTTCTATATACAACCCCCAGGCATTTTTGTTGTCTGTTTCTAATCCCAACCCTACAGTTGCAGAATCACTAAAGCCGGCAGTGATCACCTGTCATGGTTATACAGCCTCCACTTATGAGTGGTCAGAATTTCGTGCCTGGAGTGCAGGTCGTACTGACTATCTTATATCAAATGTTTTGCTTTCCGGGCATGGAACTACTTATGATGATTTTAAAAAAAGCACCTGGAAGGACTGGCAGAATTCTATAAAATCCGAGTATAATAAATTAGTAGCTGCCGGCTATAAAAACCTAAATTTTGCAGCTTCATCTACCAGTTGTGCTTTACTGCTGGAAATGATACACGATGGTTCCTTTAATAGCAGTAAAAATAAAATCAACTTCTTTTTTGTTGATCCTGTGGTTATACCTTCCAATAAATCTTTGTCTCTCGTAGGTATAGTAGGTCCGGTACTTGGATATGTAGAAAGCAAAGATGAAGCAGGCGAAGAGAAATTTTATTATCATTACCGTCCGCAGGAAACACTCCAGGAGCTACAAAGTCTGTTGAATGTTGTCCGCAAAGATCTGCAGGCAGGGTTCCAACTTTCCCAGAATATT
>JBBQYS010000143.1:0-7264 GCA_038208485.1 Chitinophagales bacterium | reverse complement strand
CAATCAATTTATCACCTTTGAATTTATAGGTTGCATAATAAATAGGCATGTTTTGTCGCTCCAATAATTTCGTCTTGCTGTCGTTTGGGTCTTCAAGTCGATAGTTAATAATAAAGGATTTTGTGCTGTCACTTACGCTGTAACAGTTACCAAGTCTTTTAACAACTTCATTCTTTGTCAAACCGAGCCTGATACCTTTTTCTGTTTTAAAATTGTCAATTTTTGAGATTGTACCTTGATTTGATTTGTCAGCATACTTAACTTGGAAAATACTTATTTGGCTATAGTAATCACCAGGGTGAACAGTTACACCTAAAATTTCTTTTTTGTCCTTTGAGTAAAAATGGTAAGTAGTGTCACCGTTTAATTTTGTCACTTCTAATATGGTTGTTGCACTTTTTACGTCCCTCAATTTAATGTTTGAAAGTGAGGTGTCTGGATTGTCAAAAATGCAAATCGAAGAAACCGTTTTTGGATTACCCTCGTACTTTCCAACTATTTTTTTCTCAGGTTCTATTGCTTTTAAAGTGTCGGTCACAGCCAGAGGCCTGTTGCTTGAGTTATTGCAGTTTGTCAAACTTACGAGAATTGTCACGATGTAAATTATACGGAGCATGATGTTCATTTAGCATTGCAGCTTACTTGTTCATTGCCGCATAAACATAGTACTTTTTTTCTAACGCAGTAAATAAATGTGATTGTTGTTGTAAACTATCCTTGGCGCAGATAAACAACAAAAGGTTGTGTGCCGGAGTAGTTGTTCCAAAGTGAATGACTGGTTCTTTAACTGCCCTGCAATCGGGGCAGGATGAAAAGGCAACACTTGATCAGATGCATTTCGGAAAGTGATCCCGTAAGCCACAGGCTAGGCATTTAAAATGCTTTTTGCTATTTTAAAATGCCATTTTTCCTGTTGATTTTTGATTTGAAGTAAAAAAATTTTTTACTTCCCAGACCTTTATTTGCCTGAATGCTAAGTCCAATAACTTTTCATCCTACTTTTTGTCTATTGACCATTGTAATATAAATAGCCACTTTAGAAAATTCCAAAGTGGCTATTAAATTTATTCTAATAAGCAGAAGAAATTCCTTTAATTATGGATTTTGTACCGCATTAGGATTTGCTTGTAGTTCCTCAAGTGGAATTACAAATTGCCATAACGGACTGCCGGCAGGTATTTGCAAAGTACCGCCACCAGAAGCTGAAACATAGTTAGGAACTACAGTTCTGTCTAGTGGTTGATCTAGTCTTTTTAAGTCAAAGAAGCGCATGCCCTCTCCCCAAAATTCTACCCTGCGATGAAACAAGATTTCATCAATTAAGGCTGTTCCACTATTGGTGCTTAAAGTATAACTAGCATCTCTATTTTTTGCTAATGTAAATAATGCAGTTCTTGCTGCAGCTTCATTTCCTGGAATATTTGCGTTGGCTTCTGCAATAATCAAATACATTTCTGCCAAACGGATATAAGGCACATCACCGATAGTAGGCAAGGTTCTGATAGAAAACTTTCTACTCATAAAAGGAGAACGAGCAAAAGAAGTAGATGGTAAAGGGAAATTAGCAACAGTTGGAGCTGGTTCCCACATTTTTTTTCTTACATCTGTAGCAGTAATCATACCATACAAAGCCGAGTTGATACGCTTTGGTACACCCCGAATATAACTGGTATTTCCGTTGTAAGAAATCTGAGCAAAATAAGATCCAAAAGTATCTCCCTGATCATCTTGAACAAATGCACCCCAGATCCACTCTGGATTGGAAATATCATTGAAACCCGCCTGATATTGTGCATTACTCATCAACGAGTGTCCCCCCAATGTAATTACTTGCTGTGCATAAGCAGCAGCATTTGTATAATCTTGCATGGTTAGGGCAACTCTTGCTCTGATTGCATAAGCAGATTTTATATTTAAGTGGGATTTAGGTTGAGCAGCAGCGCCAGAAAAATTAGCAATTGCGTCTGCCAAATCCTTATTTATTTGTGTATATACCTCTTCAACTGTAGAGCGTGGTAACTTTACGTCTAAAGGTGAAAGAGCCAAAGAAACACCCAACGTACTGTTAGGTACAGTGTTTTTATCATAGCGTTTACCATAAATTTGAACCAGGTTAAAATAAGCCCATGCTCTCATAGTAAGGGCCTCTGCTTTTAACCTTTTCTTATCTGCATCTGGACCAGTTGCTGCATCGATATTGACAATTAATGCATTTGCGTTTCCTATGGCACGATAATACAATCTAAAAGGATAGGCAACATATAAGTAGTTATCACTCCTATGATTTACCCATCCGCCCGTACCGTTACCAGGTGTGTACCAGCTTCCTTGTGCCTGGTGTACATCTTCGCCCATAAAATCGAGCATAAGCATAACACCGCCCTGTCCTGGTTGATTTTGCGCACTATACCTACTATACAAATATCGGTAAATACCATTTATGACATTAGACGCATTTCCCGTAGTAGTAAAGATGGAGGCCTCATCCACATCTCCTGTAGGGCCTACGTCAAAGTAATCTTTTTTACAGCCTACCAGCAAACTGATAAAGACTATGGCAATTAATAATTTTTTCATAATTTATTTATTAAAATTCGAATAATGTTTTTAGAAAGAAATATTGAATCCAGCATTAAATAATCGGTTTGGCGTATACACTGGACCATTAGTTCCGTTAAAGCTTTCAGCAGGATTCATACCGGTTCTTTTTGAGAACACATATAGATTTTCTCCGCCAACAAATACCCTGGCTTGATCAAACCCTATTTTATTGGTTAATTTTTTAGGCAGTCTAAAGTTAAGCGTTACATTTCTTACATTAAGGTAAGATGCATCTATTAACCACCTGTCTGACGCTGCATTAAGTTGAGCGTTATTAAGATTGTCAAGACGTGGAACATCAGTAATATCACCTGGTGCTTTCCAGGCTTTTAATGCATCCGCATGTAAAGAAGCTCCATACCTAAACGACATTAATCCGGCATAGTTACCGTCATAAAACTTACCGCCTACCTGGTAGTTCAATAGGAAAGAAAGGGAAATGTTTTTATAAGTAAATGTATTGTTTATAGAACCAAAATGCTTTGGAATAGCAGTACCTGCATATCCAAATTCTGCAAACGAAGCGTTTGTTGTCAGTGTATCGCCACCTTTACCTACTCTAATAGTACTACCTGTAGTTCCTGGATTAGCGTAGTATAGACCTGCGCCATCTGCCGGATCTACTCCTGCCCATCTTCTTAGGTAAAAAGCATATAAATCCCTACCTACTTCCAATCTTTTTGTTCCTTGGTTTATTGTAGGTGTCTCTGCTGGCAACTTAGAAATATTATTCTTAAGAGCTGTAATATTCAACTGGAGATCCCATTTAAAATTTTGAGACCTTATAATGTCAAAACCTAATTGAGCTTCTACACCCTTATTAGACATTGCACCAATGTTCTGAGTCCTATCAGTAATAATTGAAGAAAGACCTTGTGGCACATCAAATAATAACTCAGAAGAACCTCTGTCAAAGTACTCGACCGTTCCAGTAATTCTATTCTTGAAAACGGCAAAATCCAGACCAATATTGAAAGTTTTATTTACTTCCCAGGTTAAATCTGGGTTAGCCAATTTAGTAGCTAAAGCACCTGGTTCTAGCGCATTGTTAAATCCTAATCCGTACAATGCCTGGTACTCAAAATAACTATCTAGCCCGTCATTACCTACTGTACCGTAAGATGCCCTTAACTTAAGGTTGTCTAACCAGTTAATATTTGAAAATACAGGTTCTTTAATCATATTCCACGATACACCAGCAGAGTAAAAATCTCCCCAACGGCTTTTAGGTGAAAATCTTGATGACGCATCTCTACGATAAGAAAGGTCCAGGAAATACTTACCATTATAACCATAATTTATTCTAGATAAATACCCTTCTCTTCTTAACTCTCTTAAATCTCCAGTAATAGAACCCAGCGTTACAAAATTGTCCAATGCAATATTGCCATCTAAATTCTGACCTCTTTTAAAAGTACTCAGGTAAGAATCTTTATTCTTTTGAGACTCATGTCCCGCTAATACAGAAACCTCATGAAGACCAAATTTTTGTTGGTAATTGAGTAATTGATTCAAAGAGATTGTTCTGAATTCATTCGAAGTAAGACCAGCAGTACCATTACTAGTAACACCGTCACCCACGATCTTATTCTGAAAAGTTTGATTCCTGGTATTATTCAAATCTATACCTGCATTAGTGGTAAAAGTAAAGTGTTTTAAAAATTTCGCTTCAACATAGGTTCTTACTACCGAGCTATTTCTATCATTAATATTTTCGTTTAAAAGCGTTTCGTAAACAATATGCCTTCCTGGAGAGGCACCTGTTGGTCTATTGATTGAACCCGGATGCTGTCCATAATCATAGAACTGTACTCCATTGGCATCTAATATAGGAGCACCTGTAGTAAGGTCAAATGCACGAACTGGATAAATTGGTCCAATATTTCTAGCAAAAACGAATGGGTTAATAAAAGTATTAGCTCCATTGCCCGCTGCTTGCTTAGAACCAACGATGGCAGTAGTTGCATTAATTCCTACTTTCAACCAGTCCTTTAATTGGGTGTTCATTGCAAGTCTGGCATTTATCCGCTCAAAATCGGATCTGATTACAAAACCTTCATCATTCAAATAATTTAAGGAAAAATAGTAATCTGATTTATTACTTTTAGAAGCAACACTAAATCCAACTTCGTTTCTACCACCTCTCCTTTTTAGAGGCCCATACCAATCAAAATCATTAAACAACAGGCTAGCATTAGGATTTAATTTTCCGTCAACGCCTACAATTTGATTATTGGGAACATTATATGGATTGTAAATTAACTGGGAAGCTATTCCGTTAGTGGCATTTTGTGCAGCTACTGCTTCTGTTTGCCCTGTGCCAGACACAGGGAACATCAACGCATGTTTAAATCCTTGCCACATTAATGGATAGTAGTCATTAGTACCTACTCTATCATATTCTGGAATCCCTCTTTCGGAGAAACCTGAATTAGCATACAAATTAATTTTTGGTTTTGCAGACTTTCCTTTCTTGGTAGTTATCAAAATAACCCCATTGGCTGCTCTTGAGCCATAAAGGGCTGTAGAAGAAGCATCTTTTAGAACAGTCATTGTCTCAATGTCATTCACATTAAGATCCCCAATAAAACCGCCATAAGGAAAACCATCAACCACATATAGTGGAGCAGAACTAGCGTTTACAGAACCAAAACCTCTAATTCTGATAGCGGCATTGCTGCCTGGCTGACCATTACCAGAAGTGGCGGAGATACCCGGAGCAGCACCAGCAAGTGCTTGTGTTAGATTCGTTACCTGCCTGTCCTCAAGGTCTACTGTGGCTTGAGAACCGGTTATCGCTTCTCTCTTTTTTGTACCGTAAGCTACTACAACCACTTCATCCAGGTTTGCATCCACATTATTCAGTGATGTGTTTATCACGGTCTTATTACCAATAGAAATTTCTGTAGGTTTTTGACCTACAAAAGTAAATACGAGCACTTTGCCATTGGCAGGAACTTGTATGCTGTAAAGTCCGGCAGCATTGGTAGATGTACCTACAGTAGTACCTTTTACGAGTACGGATACATTGGCAAGTGCCTGGTCGTTGGCATCCGTAATTTTACCTGTAACCGTTTTTTGTGCCATTGCACTTAGCGCAATACACAAAATACTTATTACAGAAAGTAAGAGTTTTCTCATGTGAATTTAGTTTTTGTATTAAAAAATAAAGTTATTGAACAGCGCTTTCTTAGGGAGGGTAAAAATAAGCCCTAAATAAATACAAAAGTCAATTTTCATAACAATTTGATAACTAAAAAATAGCGTTGAGAACATGTAAATTAGTAACCGGCAGTCGGTCTGCAACAGCAGCCACGTCTACTTCACAGCCTGTTGCTGCATAGCCTTTGCCATAGTAAGTAATAAAGCTGCCCTGCCTTCCGCCTTATCAGATTGTAAGGTATAAAACATTGGTTGGCCGCCTGCATAATACCAGTCTGCAGTTTGCTTTTTACCATCTTCAATCATATACGCTTCTACCTTTATTAAGGCATTATGAACCCTGTAAAAGCTGCTTGAGGGTGTGATTTTTATTTCAGCACCGGTTCTTTTACCTCGTTTACATACTTTATTAGTCCATTACTATCAATGATCATTGCCAGGTATTTAGCCATTTGAAGCCCCAAACCGGGCGCTCTTCCATTGCGGTATCTCATATGGCTTACTTGTAATTCTCCCGGTCGCCTTCATAACACCTTGCGACGGCGTCTCACGAGTTGGGCGCTAATGCCAACGGCTGAAGTGGCGCCCTCTTGAGACATATTACTGTAAAGACTGCATAGGGACACCGTTTATCAAAAAACTATTTCCTGTTATACCCTGCAAATGATAATTTGTGGCTTAAATTATAAGCCATGAAAAAATTATGCTTCGGTATTGTTGCTTCCTTATGTATTTTTTCTGTACAGGCGCAGCAGCCGGTAATAGTATCGCCACAGTGGCTTCATGAACATTTAAACGATCCCGAACTGGTAATTTTATATACAGGCTTTGCAATTAAAAGCGATTTTGACAAGGAGCATATTGAGGGTTCCCGGTTTTTGTGGCCCGATTTGCTGGCACCTGATTCACCTGAAGCAACTATGAATGCCGTGGATAAGAAGGAAGCTACAAAACGCCTGCAGGAACTGGGCATCAACAAAAATTCTACAATTGTTTTATGCCATAAGGGTGACAATATTACCATTACTGCAAGAATGTTTTGCACGCTGGAATATTTTGGCCTGCAGGGTAAAGTATCTTATTTAAATGGCGGCATTGAAGCCTGGAAAAAAGCAGGATACGGGGTTAGTAACAAACCCCCTGTTTATAAAAAAGGAAATTATGTTGCCAGCATTAAACCGGTGCTGGTAAATAAAGATTATGTAGTAAGCGCATTAAATTCCCCATCGCAGGTAGTGGTAGATGCAAGACTGAAACGCTGGTACGATGGCGATGCCACCGGCAACCCAAGAGACGGGCATATTACCGGGGCGTTCAATATCCCCTATCCTGATATGGTTGACTCCGCTAATAACCTGAAACCAACATCAATACTGGAGAAAAACTTTATTGCGGTGGCGCCGGATAAAAACAAGGAAATAGTGTTGTACTGTTTTATTGGCCAAACTGCCTGCGTAGATTATGTTGTTGGCCGTTCGCTGGGTTATACCATGAAAGTGTA
>JBBQYS010000142.1:0-7302 GCA_038208485.1 Chitinophagales bacterium | reverse complement strand
TATAATTCCAGGAACTATGACTACAACATCCAAATTATTATTTGTAATTATTTTACTCTTGACTGAATCTTTTATTCCAGGGAATAATTCCACTCACAACATTCAAAGTTCCGGTACAGTCAAAAAAATTGCGCTTCTTCCCTTTTGGGCAAGGGTCACTACTGATTCCTCTATAACTACTACTACTGTTGACAATTACAAAAAGAATGATAGTTCTCTTGCACTCCAACTTCAGGAAGATTTTCATGAAAGGCTACTTTTATACAACCCAAATAATGAAATTATTATTCAGTCTCCTTCAGAGACGAACTTTATTTTGAAACAAATCAATTTTCTTTATGCAGCTTCATTGACACAAAAAGAAAGGGATATAAAAAAACTTTGTTCCTTACTACAAGTAGATGCTGTGGTATGTTGTGTTTTTATAAACCAGGGCGTTCATGGGAGAACCAAAATTGCATTTAATTTAGGTCATCCAGCCATGAGCCAAAAAATTACTGATCAGCTTGTTTCATTTAACTATACAATTTATGGTAGCAATGGAAAATTGCTGAAGGAATATAAAAGGGAGAAAGGAGCAACTAATTCTGATAAAAGAACAAGGTTAGGACACAAATACATGCAAAAGGCTGCGAAAACATTCCCTTTTAATAAATTGTCATTAACACCAATTAATTAGAGCAGTTTAAGGATTACTTGTTTTAATCCAAAAATCAATGAAATTATTAACAGCAGTTTTCCTTACATTTTTCGCTAAATTTGCGACTCATTTTTTTGATCTCAATCAATATCTAATATATGTGTGGAATAGTAGGTTATACGGGGCCAAGACAGGCTTACCCCATTATTTTAAAAGGACTGAAGCGGTTGGAATATCGTGGTTATGATAGTAGTGGTGTTGCATTGTTACATAATGGTGAGCTGGACATATATAAAAAGAAAGGAAAAGTTTCTGAACTGGAGAATTCATTGGAAGGGAAAGAACCAGAGGCTACTATTGGCATTGGCCATACCCGTTGGGCCACACACGGGGAACCGAGTGACCGTAACGCACATCCGCACAGGTCTGCAAATGGCAAACTGGCTATCATTCATAACGGTATCATTGAAAACTATGCACAAATAAAAACCGAGCTGGAGAGGGAAGGTTATGTTTTTAAAAGTGATACTGATACCGAGGTTTTAATCAACTTTATTGAGAGTATTCAAACAAATACCAATTGCTCACTGGAAGAAGCAATAAGTGTTGCATTAAAACGAGTAACCGGAGCATATTGCATTCTTATCATTGAACAATCAAACCCTGATACCATAATAGCTGCAAGAAAAGGTAGTCCATTAGTTATTGGACTGGGAAAAGGTGAGCATTTCCTGGCAAGTGATGCGTCGCCTATCATAGAATATACAAAGGATGTAGTGTATGTAAATGATTATGAACTCGCCATCATTCGCCCAAATGAACTGATCTTAAAAAACCTGGGAAATGAAACCATCACGCCTTATGTAACAAGACTGGATATGGAGCTTGCTGCCATTGAAAAAGGTGGTTATGATCATTTTATGATCAAAGAAATCTTTGAACAACCAAGTACTATTTTAGATTGTCTCCGTGGCCGCTTAGATGCCGGAGAAGGTATTATAAAAATGGCCGGCGTACAGGACCACCTGGAGCAACTTCAGAATGCAAACCGCATTATGATCGTAGCATGTGGTACCAGCTGGCATGCCGGACTGGTGGCAGAATATGTTATAGAAGAACTTTGCCGTATTCCGGTGGAAGTAGAATATGCCTCAGAATTCCGTTATAGAAATCCTATTGTTGGTCCGGGTGATGTCATCATTGCTATATCACAAAGTGGTGAAACAGCAGACACACTTGTTGCATTGGAAAGGGCTAAAGAAAATGGCGCATTTATATTCGGAGTTGTAAACGCTGTAGGTTCATCCATTGCACGTATCTCTCATGCAGGCGCTTATACACACGCAGGTCCGGAGATTGGAGTAGCTTCTACAAAAGCTTTTACCGGACAGCTTGCAGTACTAATGATGATTGCATTGAAGATTGCCATCAGCAAAGAAAGTATCAGTCCAGAACGATACAGACAGTTACTCGTTGAGCTAAATGACATTCCGAAAAAAATAAATGCTATCCTTGATAATGCTGATCAGATAAAGGCAATTGCAGAAAAATACAAGGACGCTTCCGACTTTTTGTTCCTTGGCAGGGGCTATAACTTCCCCATTGCTTTGGAAGGTGCATTGAAACTGAAAGAGGTTTCTTACATACATGCAGAAGGGTATCCAGCTGCAGAAATGAAGCACGGGCCTATTGCCCTGGTTGATGAAAATTTGCCGGTCGTATTTGTGGCTACCAGGGATGCCTATCACGAAAAGATCGTGAGCAATATGCAGGAAATAAAAGCCCGCAAAGGAAAGATCATTTCTATCATTACTGAAGGCGACCAGGTTTCACCGGGATTGAGTGATGATTATTTTGCCATACCTCCTGTAGATGAATTAATCGCACCATTACTTACAGTGATCCCATTGCAATTATTATCTTATTATGTAGGCATTGCAAAAGGTATAGACGTAGATAAACCACGTAACCTGGCTAAAAGCGTAACTGTAGAATAGTGGCTCTATGCTGTTTTATTCTGCAATAAAAGTTTTATCTTAACGCAAGTTTCCTCCAGTAATTTTCCGGTGCGCAATTTGCATGGATGGAGCCGGTATTTGCTACCGCTTGTATTTATTATTTAAGTTTTTATCCATGAATGTAATTCAATCCCACCCTATTAAGGGTATAGGTTATAATTTTATCCCTGATGAGTTTTTGCCGAAAGGCATGGATGAATACCACATCAGAAACATACAACATACCCAGGATATAGAATACCGTAATCTCACGGTTACTGAGATCAACCAGCTACACCTGAATAATAATACTTCTGATAACTGGCAGCATGTATTTGTTGCCCCGGAATTCAACGCTGCGCAAATTATAAATTCAAAGTTTTATGGATTGGTTCGTATAGGTGCTATGCAGCCTGTATATAAAGAATTTCACGACTTTAAAATGCGGGTGGGCATTTACAACAGCACCATCATTAGCTGCGACCTCGGCAATAATATTTGTATAGACAATGTGGCTTACCTCAGCCATTTTATTATTGGCGATGACGTAATGATTGCTAATGTTGGAGAGTTGGCTACAACCAATTATGCAAAGTTTGGTAACGGTGTAATAAAAGACGGCGAAAATGAGGACTCAAGAACTTATATAGAAGTATCTAACGAAAACGGGGGAAGGAGTATCCTTCCTTTTAACGGCATGCTGGCTGGTGACGCTTTTTTGTGGAGTAAATACCGGGACGATGCAGCCCTGATGCAGGGATTTGTGAATTTTACAGATAAGTTGTTTGACACTAAAAGAGGGTATTATGGTAAAATTGGTGATAGAACAGTGATAAAAAATTGTGCCATCATCAAAGACGTGTGGATAGGCAGTGATGCCTACCTGAAAGGTGCAAATAAAATAAAAAATATAACCATTAACAGCGATGCAAATCGCAAAAGCCAGATTGGTGAGGGTTGTGAACTCGTGAATGGTATTGTTGGTTTCGGGTGCCGGATATTTTATGGTGTAAAAGCTGTCCGTTTTGTGATGAGCTCACACTCCCAGCTTAAATATGGTGCAAGGCTAATCAATTCATTCCTCGGAAATAACTCAACCATTTCCTGTTGTGAGGTGTTGAATTCTTTGATTTTTCCTTCTCACGAACAGCACCACAACAATTCTTTCTTATGTGCCTCTCTTGTCCTGGGGCAAAGCAATATTGCAGCAGGAGTAACTATTGGCAGCAACCACAACAGCCGTGCAGCTGATGGAGAAATAATTGCAGGCCGGGGTTTCTGGCCGGGACTCTGCGTGAGCCTGAAGCACAATTCAAAATTTGCTTCTTTTACTTTATTAGCTAAAGGAGACTACCCGTTAGAATTGAATATCAGTTTACCATTCTCATTGGTAAGTATTGAACCTGGCACCAACCTTACTTGTGTAATGCCGGCGTATTGGTTTATGTACAATATGTATGCATTGGAAAGAAATTCCTGGAAAACAGAAGCAAGAGACAGACGTACAGAAAAAATACAAACACTGGAACAGCATTATCTTGGGCCGGATACCATTGATGAAATTTTTGATGCTATTGATTTCCTGAAAAAAATCGAAATATCTAACGGAGATACCGCAATGGCAGATGGTATGGAGAACAAGAAAAAAGTAAAACTGCTAAAAGTAAATAAAGCGGTTTTTATCTATGAAGAGATCATCAGTTTTTATGCAGGCCTGGAGTTTTTCAAATTGCTTGAGGAACAAGAAATTGAAAATTTTGACTCATTCAAAAAGCTTCTTTCTGCGAAAGTCAGCCGGACCAAATGGCAAAATATAGGAGGACAATTAATGACTGAAGATGCTGTGCATACATTAAGTCACGGAATTAAAAATAACACAATAAAAAGCTGGGATGAAGTGCATGAATTTTATAAAACTGAAGGCAATAAATACAAAACCGATAAACTTTCTCATGCCTATACCAGCTTATTGGAATTAAAACAAATTACCGGAAATCAGTTTACTGAAGAGGTACTGATAGAGGTGCTAGAAAATACCGTGAAAACAAAAACATGGATGTGCAATGGCATGCTGGAATCCAGGGAAAAAGATTATACCAATCCTTTCAGAAAGATGGTGTACGACAATAGTAAAGAGATGAATGAAGTACTCGGAAAACTGGAAGACAATAGTTTCATTCAATCCCAGTTTAAAGCATTGGAAGAAATGCAGCAAAGATTAGCAGGTTTCAAAAAATTGCTACAATCAGAGACGCTCGTTCAGTAAAAATTCTACGGCAAGGGCATAACCTTTTACTCCCAAACCACTAATTACTCCATCAACTTTAGAGGAGACAAACGAGTGTTCCCGGAATTTTTCCCGGCTGAAAATGTTTGAGATATGTACTTCTACAACCTTTACCGGCACTGCAGATATTGCATCTGCAATGGCAACTGAAGTGTGAGAATATGCCGCAGGGTTGATGACAATTCCATCACCATCAAAACCATGCTTCTGTATTGCATCTACCAACTCTCCTTCTATATTACTCTGAAAGAAACTAAATGTTACATCTTCAAACTGATCTGCCAGCTTACTCAATACTACATCAAGGGAAAGACCGCCATAAATATCCGTTTCCCTTTTACCAAGGAGATTCAGGTTCGGACCGTTTATTATTGCTATTTTCATGTAGGAAATATTAGGAAAAATTCAATAACGTAAATGTTGAAAATAGTTAATTTATTTTATAAAAATAATGCCAACACTTTTTATTATTAATGGAACAAGATTTTTCTTTTATAGTAATGAGAACGATGAACCCATGCATATATATGTTTCTAAAGTCGGATCAAATGGAAAAATGTGGCTTGAACCAGGTATTAAACCGGCATATTTTCATCAATTTAGACCCAGTGAAGTAAAATTTATTATGACAACTATTAACGCTGAAATTGTAACTTAAAACAACAATGGAATGAATATTTCTCCAAATAATTACGATGCGATTGAACAAATGATTTTTAATGAAGAATTGAGAATAAAAGATTTGCAATTTTTTATGGGCGAAGATTATTTCTACGTTCTTTTAAATTCTGGGGCAACTTTCAAAATTCCTTTTAATTATACGCCAAATCTGGAAAAAGCAACTATTGAAGGAATTTCAAATTTTAAACTGCAGAATGCCGGCATAGGTATCTTTTGGCCCGATCTTGATGAAGACATTAGTCTCAAAGGAATAATTAAAAAATTTCTTGTTCACCAAATTCATGAAATGAAAATTCTGGAAGTAGCCTGAAAGTTTTTAATTTATACCGTAAGAAAATTTTACTCATGTAAAACAACTCGAGTTGTTTTTGAAAAGAAATATTCCTTTTTTCACTCTAGATTTTCTAAAAAAGCCTTAAGAGCTGAAGCGTTTTGAACACTTAAGTGATACTCAACATCATTACAAATATCAATGATAATACCTTTTGTCATGAGCAAACATTTCAGCTGCACGGGGAATTTCCCGGAAACTCACTATGGCATTTAAAATATTTATAACTCCCAAGGAATATTTGAGTCGGAAAAAACTTATTACTCCCGCCCTACAGGAGCTTCGATTTTCACTTCCGCCTTGCTTCACTTTTCACTTTTCACTTCTCACTTCTCACTTCTCACCCCTTCATTATCTCCACAAAATCATCAAACAAATAACGGCTGTCATGCGGGCCAGGCGTGGCTTCCGGGTGATATTGCACTGAGAATGCTTTTTTACCTTTTACCCTGATGCCTTCTATGCTATCGTCGTTAAGGTTTACATGGGTGATCTCTATATTGTCATTTTTCAACACTTCTTTTCTATCTATGCCAAATCCATGATTCTGTGTAGTGATCTCACTTTTACCTGTAATGAGATTCTTTACAGGATGGTTTAGGCCACGGTGACCATGATGCATTTTAAATGTATTTACACCATTTGCCAGGGCAAGAAGTTGATGGCCAAGGCAGATACCAAACAAAGGATTGTCATCAGCAAGTATTTCTTTCACTATGTCTACTGCATAATTCATCGGAGCCGGATCGCCGGGGCCGTTGCTGATAAAATAACCCTTGGGATTAAATTTCTTCAGTGTATTATAATCAGTTTTTGCATTAAACACTTTTACATAAGCGCCTCGTTCTACCAGGCAGTTCAGTATATTTTTTTTGATCCCAAAATCCAGGACAGCCACACGGAGGTCACTGTTTTCATCGCCTAAAGTATATGGTGTTTGAGTACTTACTACAGACGCAAGTTCCTGTCCATCCATATCCGGTACTGATTCCAATTGTGCTTTCAGTACTTCTATATCCATTTCTGTACTGGAAACTATGCAGTTCATAGCGCCATTTGTGCGCACATGCTCTACAAGTGCCCTGGTATCTACTGCATCAATGGCAACAATATTTTCTTTTTCAAAATATTCCTGCAGGGAGTTATCAGCCATAAAGCGACTGTACTTATCTTCAAGATTTCTACCGATCACTGCTTTTACTTTTACCCCGCTACTTTCCACATCGGTATCTTTTACACCATAATTTCCTGTGTGTACAGTATTCATGATGACTACCTGCCCGTAATAACTTGGGTCAGTAAATACTTCCTGGTAACCGGTCATCCCGGTATTAAAACAGATTTCACCAGTAGCGATTCCTTTTTT
>JBBQYS010000141.1:0-7599 GCA_038208485.1 Chitinophagales bacterium | reverse complement strand
ATGCAACCCGCCTTCAATGATTACATGAATTTCTATGTTGAGAAATCCAGCAATAGCTTTTTCAATATCCTATTCAAAAACCAATTTTTATAAAAAAATATCCTGCGAGTTTTTTATGTATCCCTTGTGGGAGAATATTTTTATAGCCTCAGGTAGAACATGCGCAAAAACTCAAACAGAGCATGCCCTGTCTCTGGAAATCGTTTTTGATTTTTAAAAATTGCAAAGAGTGCAGCGTCACTCCTATCACTGGCCTTTTATTTCACAGCCTCTTCACGGCGGGCAGGCGTGAATTTTTGTTTCTTTTTGTTCCTGCAAAAAGTAAAGAATAAAATAGCATGTAGCGTAACAGTGGAAATGCGAATATTCTATATAATCCTATAATTTTATTCATCCTCTGTAAACCCCGCTATTCCCTTATTCATAGCGGTTTCGCTCTGTACTCCTGTTATTTTAAAATTTACTTTCTTTTTTTTCTAGGCAAACAAAATCTTTGTTTCATCCAATGCCGTACATGAAAGTGTCCGGACAAAAATAAAAACAACAACAAATAATAATCACTTTTAAAACCAAATTGTCATGCACTCATTATAAGAGGAATGACTTCATTAAACAAAACAATACATCATGAACAACAAAATAAAAATGCTATTTACAGCTGCCTTCATTTTTTGTACCGCAGCCGTTTTTGCACAATCAGAAAAAACGGTAATGGTAGGTGGTGCTGCCATGTATCCATCAAAAAATATCGTAGAAAATGCGGTAAACAGTAAAGACCACACTACCTTGGTTGCTGCAGTAAAAGCTGCCGATCTTGTTTCTACTTTAGCCTCTGCAGGGCCTTTCACTGTATTTGCACCTACCAATGCAGCCTTCGATGTGCTTCCTGCCGGCACTGTAGCCACCCTGGTAAAGCCGGAAAATAAAAATACACTTACTACCATTCTTACTTATCATGTGGTAGCGGGAAATTATTCTGCAAAGCAAATAACTAAGCTGATAAAAACAGGTAAAGGAACAGCTACCCTTACTACTGTACAAGGAGAGGTATTGACTTTAACCAGAAAAGGAAATAAAGTATTTGTGGCAGATGCAAAAGGAAACAAAGCAGCCATCACTATAGCTGATGTAAACCAGAGCAATGGCGTGATACATGTAATAGATCATGTGCTTATGCCTCGTATGTAGCATAATTTAAGCCTGGACGTAGATTCTAAGCCGCTTCATGTAATGTGAGGGGGCTTTTTTTATAGACATTAATTTGGAAAAAACCACGTGTAATTTACAATGTGCAGAAGATTATTAACTATGGCACGGTTCCTGCAAATAGGCCGGAAATAAAAATCAGCTTACAAAAAGCAGCTGGAAAATAAGTTCATTCGATCTATTCATATAATTGCTTTTTATTGCCTTTTTTCTGACCAATTAACTCAATTACAAAAAAAGAAAACACAAAATGAAGAAATTAAAATTCACCAGAACACTTGCAATTCTTGCATTGACAGCTACAGTTTTATCATCCTGCGACAAAGACGATGATGTAGCAACCCCCGGCACTTCTGTATCACGTCTTTTTGTATCTAATGCAGATACAGATCCTGCAGTAAGTAACCTAAGTATTTATGAGCCCGCTGATTCTTCGGCTTTCCCGCTGGCAAAAAATATCAATACCGGTGCTTCAGATGGCAATGGAATTGTTTATGACCCTGCAGGAAACATCGGTTTCCAGGTTGGGAGGGCAGGAAAACTGGTAAAGGTTTTTGCTTACAATGCTTCAGGATCTGTTACCCTGGTGCAAACATTTACGGATCCGGCCCTCACAAGTGGCCGTGGTGCGGCT
Organism: Chitinophagales bacterium; assembly: GCA_038208485.1. Taxonomy (GTDB): domain Bacteria; phylum Bacteroidota; class Bacteroidia; order Chitinophagales; family Chitinophagaceae; genus Ferruginibacter. Next base: position 5,759 of record JBBQYS010000141.1, on the reverse strand, counting down.
TATGATGCTGCAAATAAAACATTATATGTAGCCAACAATACAGATAGTTCGATCCGTGTCTATCAAAATGCCAATGCGCTGACAGGATCAGTTACCGCAAATAAAGTGTTTAAATTAAATGGTCAGCCCTGGGGCATCAGGTTTGCAGCAGGCAAGCTGCTGGTGCTGATAGATTTAGCCAGGAAAGAAGTGCAATTGTTTGATAATGTAAATAATCTTTCTACAGGCACGGTTACACCTACCAGTAAGATCACCATTCCCGCAGCTACCAGGCTACACGGACTTGCTTATGATGCTGCTTCGGATGTCTTGGTGGTAACAGAGATCGGCCTGGCCTCCGCACCTACAATCCCTACCTTCCCTGCCTTTAATGAAGATGGTGGAATATATATCATAGAAGGGGCCCTGGCAAAATTTGCAGCAAACAGTGCCGTAACCGCAACCCGTACGATCACTGGCCTAAACACAGGTTTGGGAAACCCGGTAGATGTAGCATTTGATGCAAGAGCAGGAAAAAAGCTAATCTATATCGCAGAAAAAGCAAATAAGAAAATTTTTACTTTCCGTCTTACAGACAATGGAAACGTGGCCCCGGCAAACAGTATTTCAGTGACTACATTACCAGAATCGGTATTTGTAGATGCCCGATAAAAATAATTTTTGAAAGGCCAATAGGAGCGGATTGCATTGCAGTCCGCTTTTTTTTTGGTATCAGGGTAAAGGATAATATAAGCGATGAGCTAACATCCATAATTCACGTTACAGGATTAGGTAGAACATGCGCAAAACACAAACAGCGTACGCTCTGTCTCTGGAAATCGACTTTGATTTTTAAAAATTGCAAATAATGCAGCGTCACTCCTATCACTGGCCTTGAATTTTTGTTTCTTTTTGTTCAGGCAAAAAGAAAAGAAGGTACTCTTACACTTTGGAACCATATAGCATGTAGCGTACGAGCTGAAATGCGACTATTTTACAAAACCCTTTAAAATAATATCGCCCCGTTGGGGCTTTGAACCTCAAAATATTAAAATTACCTACCATAATGCCGTCTCTCTGAGACTACGAAAAGAAGCTGATATGCGATTATGCGAATCGCTGATCCCTTAAGGCTGGATGATATACCTTCTTATTTTTTGAATGAGGTAGACCGTTCGCTTAGTCCCGTAGGGACGAAATTTTGATAGTAAAATATCATCGATTTTTTTTACAAGCCCCAGCGGGGCGACATTACAAAAATAGCATTAGGTAGCCATTCGAAAAAACTCAAACAGAGTATGCCCTGTCTCAGGAAATCGTGTTTGATTTTTTAAAAATTGCAAATAATGCAGACCCGCCACGGCGGGCAGGCGTGAATTTTTGTTTCTTTTGTTCAGGCAAATAGGGAAGAAGAAAATTTAATCCTGAGCCTGGCATGTAAACTTGCAAATGAATATACTGCCTCTCTATTACACTTTGTAACCATATAGCATGTAGCATAACAGTGGAAATGCGAATATGCTTCATAGTCCTATCCTGCCATACAATATCCTCCGGGAACATACCCATGAAAATTCAAGGAGTATATTCATCGGCATAAATCAGGTAAGCTATGTTTTACCCAATAAAAAAAGGGACCAAAACGACCCCTTAAAAATTTTTATGCTGCACCGGTTATTGATCACTCCAGAAATTCTTTTGTGTGACCCGGCTCTATCCCAGCCTTGGTATAATTCCGGAAAAACTCATCCGCACTAAGTGCGCCACTACCCAACCACGCAAATACAAGAAGCAGAATTAAAGCCACCAGGCTGAACAAAAACTCAGAAGTACCAAAAGCCAACCCGGATTTTATATTCACAAAAAACAACGCACCGATAATAAACGGAATCATAGCCACACAACAATAGCGGGTAAATAAACCAATGGCAATAAAAAACCCAGCCAGTATATGCGCATAGGTTATAATAAATGCCCAGGTTTCTGTATTGTTACTAAAGAAACCAATGTCTGTGTATTGGAACATACTAGAGAGAGAAGCAGTGTCTTTAAAAAATGAATAACCTTTCCAGATGAGCAATAAACCAAGGAAGATCCTGGGAATCGTCAGCCACTTAGGTTGCCAGGCATTGGTATTTACATTGAGCGTTGGATCTTTTTCCTGTTGCTGAGCCATATTAGGTTGTTTAGTTGCGCTAAAATTAAAACATTCACTATTTAAAACAAACTAATCTTTCAAAAGTTAAAAAACCCTTTTTCTAAGTACTGCAATTGTTTTTTAGATATTGCGTCATTAACTATTAATGCGCCAGGGGCAAACAGCTGTTGCCATTACAATAATAGTAGTTCCCAAAACGTTTATTTTATAGTTAAGAAAACAATTTTATATGGCGCCTTCATCATATAATTTTATCTTTAACCCTAATTTTAAGAAGAGACTAAAACTGCAATACGATACGGCGTATCCATTTATTGAATTATGAAACATTTGAGCATTTTTACCAGGGCTGTTTTCCTGTTTTGTTTATTGGCTTTTTCTTCTGCTGCTTTTGCCCAGCCAGATCCATGTACTGATCCTGATATAATTTGTCCAATTGATGATTACTATCCCGTTTTATTTTTAGTAGTGATAGCCGCAGCAGGGGTAAAGTCTTATATGCAAAAGAAAAAACTGGCAGGCCAGGCTTCCGGGCACCAGGCTTTGTAATTAAAAAATTCCAGGAATTTTTACCATATTTATTTATCAATAAGATCAAGGTGATAAAAACAATTGATCGGAGACCAACAAATGCACGCTGAGCAAACAAACTATCCCCGGCCAGGTTTTGATGGTAAGGGAGCAAATCAACTATCATTGAAGCCGGACACACAGTCCATTTCTTCGCTGCTTCGCAGGCCGGGAGTTATTGTACTATTAGCTATTATACTCCCTGCGCTGTTTTCCTCTTGTGTCACTACAAGGAACACAGACTATTTCCAACCCCTAAATAAGGATACCACGCTCAGTAACTTCGTTACCAACGATTTTGAAAATAAGATACAGGCCGGGGATATACTGGCCATAAAAGCTACGAGCCTGAGTGCCGTTGAAGATGCTATATTCAACCAGGGCGGGGCCGAAACATCGAATAGTGGTGGCCAGGCTTCAGGTGGAGGATTCTTAGTAAAAGAGAACGGGAAGATCAGTTTCCACCGGCTTGGTGAAGTACAGGCGGCAGGACTTACAAGAAAAGAATTGGCCGGCCTTCTCCGGGAGCAACTACAGGCCTATATGAAAGACGTAATGGTTTCCGTAAATTTTTTAAACCACAAAATCACCATTCTTGGCGCTGTGGGTTCACCTTCGGTAATTCCGCTGCAATCAGAACAAATACCGCTGATAGATGCGCTTGTCTCAAGTGGAGGAATTACGGCAACAGGAAAGAAAAATGACGTGATGATCATACGGGAGGAAGGCAATCAAAAAAGAGTAAAGCACGTAAACCTGGAAGATGCTTCTATTTTTGGCACTGACTGGTATTATGCCCGGCCAAATGATATAATTTATGTCATGACTGACAGGGAAACGGCAGTAAAGGCTGAGAGAAGAAGCAGCCTGCAAAGTACCATTGCCCTTGTGGCTTCGGGCATTGGATTTCTTCTCATTATTATCGACAGGATCATAAAATAGGCAGCGAATGGATGAAGACCAGTTTTTTAATGAAAAGCCGCAATCCAACCTGCTGCGGCAAATTGTTACCAGGTTCTTACCTTACTGGCCGGTCTATATCCTGCTCACACTCATCACCTTGTCAATTGCCTATGTGAATCTTCGTTCACAAACCAGGATTTATGTAGCTGCTGCCACTATTTTATTGAAAGACAACCAGAAAGGAGGTGCCGATAGTAAAGTGCTGGAAGCCCTGAATATTTTTGGTGATAAGAAAATTGTTGACAATGAAATACTGGTCCTGCGCAGTTCTTCCCTGATGCAGGAAGTGGTCCGTGCCCTCGATCTCTATACTACTATATACAACAAGGGCAATGTACAAACCGAAGAACTCTACCGTGAAAATTCGCCAATTGTTTTCCAGGCCTTGAACAAGGACAGTATTAATGGCGGGGGCCAGGTAGAATTTGACATAGATTGGGAGAAGAAAGCGGTCTTAATTGAAGGCAAGCGCCTTCCTTTTGGTGGTATTTTAACGAAAAACAATACCGAATACCGCCTGCTCATCAACCCTGATTACAATACAGCAGTAAAAGGAAAAAATTATTTCGTGGTCTTTAATTCTGTCCCTGGTGCTGCCGGTGAGCTGATAGGCCCCTTAAAAGCCGCAGCCATCTCTTACCAGAGTACCGTACTGAATGTACAGTTACAATCGTCGGTTCCGGCAAAAGCTGTTGACGTACTTACTAAATTATTTGAAGTCTACAACCGTACCGGCATCATAGACAAAAACCTGATGGCGGCCAATACCATTCAATTTATAGAAGACCGGTTAAACATTGTGACCGCCCAGTTAGACAGCGTGGAAGCCTCCCTGGAGAACTACCAGAGCCGTAATAAGATCAGTGGGGTGGGCAGCCAGGCAAGTTTGTATTCCAATAATATCGCTGCCCTCGATCAACAAAAAACTAATATAGAGATTCAACAGGATGTCTTAGGGTCTATAAGAAATTATGTCAGCAGTAAGGGTCGCCGCCCGGGTACTGTACCCGCAACCAGCATGGTTAGTGATGCTTTCCTGGGTTCTTTGCTTAGTCAATTATATAGCGCCGAACAGGAGCGGGACAAAATACAGGAGGTCGTAGGTGAAAAAAGTGAACAATACACCACCGTACAGGACAATATTATTCGGCTGAAAAGCAGTATCAATGAAAACCTGGCCAACATCAGCCGGAATTATGCGATAGAAAAACAAAGCATAGAATCCAACATCGCCAAGAACAACAGCCTGCTAGCCATGGTACCGGGTAAGGAAAGGGGCCTATTGGAGATCAGCCGGCAACAAGCCATAAAAAACGACATATATACTTTCCTGTTGCAAAAAAGAGAGGAAACAGCCCTTTCTTCCGCCTCTACGGCAGCGGATATGCGGGTGCTGGAAGACCCTTATTCTTATGGTCCCATAAGTCCTGTACCAAAAAATTATTACCTGCTGGGCTTTCTTTGTGGCCTCGTAGGCTTTATTATTTTTGTGCAGATCAAAGAGCAGTTCAGTAATAAAATACTCTTCCGCAGCGAGATTGAGAATAAAACCAAAGTGCCCGTTGTGGCGGAGATTGTACAAAGCCGCGTAAAAACGCCTATTGCTATTTCGGAAGGAAAACGTACCGTTATCGCCGAACAATTTCGTGCGCTCCGTACCAACCTGAGCTTTATGAACTTCAACGAGGAGCACAAAGTCGCACTGATCAGCTCCAGTATTTCGGGGGAAGGAAAAAGTTTCATAGCGACTAACCTTGCCATCAGCCTTACCCTTACCGGGAAAAAAGTAGCCCTGATGGAGATGGATCTGCGCAAACCAAAGCTACACCGGTATCTGAAAGTTTCCCGCGATCCGGGGATCTCCAATTACCTCAGCAAGCTGGCACCTATTGAAGATATCATCAAACCTACCGAATATAAAAACCTGTTTCTTATAAGTGCCGGCCCTATTCCGCCTAATCCGACAGAATTAATAGAGCGCCCTAACTTTGAACAGATGATAGAGGAATTGAAAAGCCGGTTTGATTACGTGGTGATAGATTCCGCACCGGTAGGCCCGGTGACAGATGCCGTGTTGCTGAGCCCATAC
>JBBQYS010000140.1:0-7946 GCA_038208485.1 Chitinophagales bacterium | reverse complement strand
TCTTTGCTGGTAAACTTTTTTCTTTTCGCAGCTTAATAAGAAAATCTTATAGCCATATTTGCTTAACCCCTGCAGGTAAGGAATCACCTGGCTTTGGCCAAGTGGGTCTGTCATGCCGTCGTAAGAAATGAAGAGGATGTTGCTATTTGGTTGCAAGCGTATCGTTTAGCTTTTCTAAAAAGTAAATTTTTTGTGTAGTCATACCAGGCCTAAAAAGTAAGAATTAGCGCTTTCGGCGCACCTGCTAAGACTATTAAAGATTAGGTACAACATGCCTCATTTAACAATTACACCAACATATTTTCCTAAATGTTCAATAATAACAGGTTCCCGATTTACCGACTCGCAAAAATGTTTAAAAGCAATGTTGTCGTTAATATCGTCAGAAACAAGATAGCTTCCGGGTTTTAAGGCTTTCCACAAAAGAGGCGAAGCCCAGGTTCTGCCTGTGTAACTTTTGTCGCTATCGTAATGGCAAAAGTCAATTTCATTCCCAAATGTTTTGAGTGCTAATGGTATTCCTTTAAAATCTGGAAGGCGTTGCAGGTTCCATTTATCTCTTAAAAACTCAGGAACTACGCAACCCACATAATCATCGTTGCCCATATTTATATAGGGCATGTCGTTGCTGATAAGTTTTGAACTTGTATCATCTTTAACGGCAAGTAAAATAGCCAGCGATGACCAGCCGTAGGCAACACCGGTTTCAAGTATCTTTTGCGGCGCTGCCTTTTTTACAAGGTGGTAAATTAAAGACAAAGCACCCTCGCCACCCATTTTTACAGGAGCGCTATCCGCGGCTACCCGGGCATCATGTATTACCTCAGGAAAAATCGTGTCGATGTCTGAGTAATTTACAATCTCTAACTTTTTAAATGCTTCCCGCAGTGGCATGCAATTGTCTTTGCACCATGCTGTAGCTTCTGTAGTTGTATTTTCAAGTACGTCATTTTTCCTGCGTTTCAACACCTGGAATATTTGCGAAAAATATGCTGGATTTTTTAAAAACCAAATAGCAGTTTTAATTTTACTCATTTTAAAATCTTATATGTTTTATGCTCAGTACTTTATTAGATGTAAGACTAAGCATGGCTAAATAATTTGCCGGTTGCTTTTACAATGATGGCACTACTTGTTTGTAGATACTCAATAATTTTTCAAGATACTTTTTTTTACTATAATTTTTTGCGATTGACAACCCCTGTAAAGATAGTTCCTGAAGGTTTTTCTTACCTTCCAATATTTCTTCTACGCACTGGGTGAGTGATGCCTGGTTGTTGATATCAAAGAAAATAGCGTTGTTCATTGTTACCTCACGGAGTACATCAAGATCGGAAAGCAGCAGAGGTAGATTGCAGGCCATGGCTTCTACGGCAGCAATGCCAAAACCTTCATGCAAGGAGCTCATGATGTACACATGGTAAGAGGAAAGGAGCTGCGGAATGTTGCTGCCAATTCCTTTGAATGCTACCCGCAGGTCCTGCTCAATTATTAACTGCTGCAACTGCGGATAAATAACCTCATCTTGCTTGCCATAGACATCCAGCGCAACCGGGTAATCTTTTAACTTAATAAACGAGCGAACGAGGTATTCGTAATTTTTCGAATGCTTTACATTTCCTAAAGCGACCATTTTTAAAGTATCGCCTTGCTTATAAATTTCTGCAGTGTTGTGTCCAGAAAAAAACTCATCGCCGATATAGTTTTCCAGTACATACTTTTTTCCAGCAAATGGTATAGCGGCATCATAATCTTTCAGCACTGCATTAGAAACTGCAATGAGTGAGTGATTGGTTTTTACACTCAGCTTCTCAAGAAACAATAGAATAGGGCTCTTTTTGAAAACATTGTTTCCTATTTCGTTGTGCACCGAAAAAATTAGGGGAATGTTTTTAGGACAAGCCAGGCGTGCAATGATACTGCTATATACTAAATGGGTATGAACAATTGCGGGATCCTCTTCTTTAATAATTTTTCGCAGCCTTACGACTGCACCAGGGTACGACCATTTATTATTTACATGAAGGCAATGACGACGAACATTTGCAAAATGTACTTCATCAAAATAGCACTCCTCTGTAAGAGTGACCAACACTACTTTAAATGTCTGCTGCAGATCTTTCAATATTCCTACCAGCAACATCTCTGCACCACCTTTATTAAGGTTATCAATGAGCAATAGTATGGTTGGTTTTTCTTTCAAATTCGTTTCAGGTTTAAATCATCTGTGTTTTTGCCATTGCTTAAACTTTTGAAGGCCGGAAAGCAGCCCTACCATTCTTGTATTAATTTTATCAAACAAGGAAAGGTTAGGTAAAATTTTATAAGTAAAAATCCAAAGGGGTTCCGTAACCCTTATTATTTCAAAGGCAGTTTTCTTGCTGCCGGTAAATTCATCATCCATCCTTGGCAGGTAGCCGGCGGCCCTTGCTTTAAACTCTGATTGGTAGCCGTGTTCTACCCGTTGTAAAAAACCGTGTATCTCCATCCTGTCCTGGTGATTGTGGTGGAGCAACACATCGAAAACTGCGTAAATTGGAATATCCAATGATCGAATCCTATTAGAAAGTTCTATGTCTTCTCCCTGGAAAATAAACTCCTGGCGATACCCTCCAATAACATTAAAGAGAGATTTGTGCAGGAGCAAAGAACAGCTTGCAATACTATCATACCGGTACAAGCCCTGCTGCGGCTCAGCTCCATTTTGTTTCATGCGGCCCCACATTCGGTGGTAGGCCGCAACAAGCAAAAATCTTCCAATTTTTGTATTCCTGAGTGCAGTATTTAGTTTGTCGGGATACTGCCAGTTAAGATTATACACCGCTTTGGTATTTTTCTCTTGCAGCATAAACTGCGCTATCCATTCAACCGCCGCTGCATTTATCCACATGTCGTCGTCAATAAAAAACAAGATGGAGCCGGTTGCGTTTGCTGCACCAAAATTTCTTGCAGCGGATACACCCCTTGACGGATTTTTCAAACATGTTATTTTATTTGCCATCGCCGGAGCTGGTACAAGAGCTTTTTCTCCGTCATTCACAACAATGATTTCAGCATTTTTCCCCTCTATGGCTGCAATAGCCTTTTCAACCGTTTGCCATAGTATGGGTTCCCGGTTTCGGGTGGCTATTATTATGGATATCAGTGCATCACTCATAAATCTACGATTGTATACATTTAATTAAAGGAGCGTCTAACAAGGTAGAGGAAGGTTTTAAAATTCTTTAAACTAAATGGATTTAGTTTTACTGCCTGCGTAAGAAACTCTCTTGCTTCCTTGTAATTCTTTTGATTGATATCGCTTGCTGCCATTGTTCTGTATCGCTCTGCAAGCCACTTCCTCATGTCTATCCACTCCACGTGTTTGTACTTTTCATAATACTGGGCAAAGCCTTTCAGCATAAACTTTTTGTTTCGGGAAGCAGAAGCACTGGTTCTGCGGTAATACACCAAAGGCTCTTGCAGGTAATCAATTTTAGCCACAGACCCAATGCGTATGTACATATCTGTATCCTCTATCAAAAGATTTTCATCCCATTTTCCCACCTGCTCTATAATGGCTCTGCGATATACAACGCCCACATAAAAAATGCAATCTGCCTGCGTAAGCACTTCCTCAAAAATATATCCTCTTCTAAAAGTACTGCTATCATTAAGGATGGTTTTCTTTAGATCATCAAGGTATATCCAGCCATTGCTGAACAAGGCACCTACATCGGCATTGGCTAAAAAATAATTTACTTTTTTTTCAATATTCGTGGGTTCAAACCAATCATCTGTTGAAAGCGGCGATACAAATTCGCCTGAAGAGTGATCAAAAAGAACGTTAAGATTATGGGAGATGGTCTTTGACTCACTGTTTGAATAGCATTGATGTGGAAGACCAGATTGCTCTAGCAATTTTTTACCTTTTTCAAAGGTTCCGTCTGAAGATGCATTGTCTACGTAAATGATTTCTATGTTGCCGTAAGTTTGGCTGGTAAGGCTTTGAATGCATTGCTCAATGTACAATTCATGATTCATACTTAACAATAAAATACTTACAAGTGGCTTATTTTCCATCTACAAAATATTTCCTTGTGAAGATGATCATTGTAATCCAGTACAGCGCATAATTAAGGCAAAATGCATAAGTTGTTCCTATAATACCAAAATGATCAATGAAGTAATATGATAATGCTACATAAGATGCTGCGAACAAAATTTCTGTTATGATAAAAGTTCTAGTCATGGCTTTCGCAATCATTAGGTAGGCGAATAACCAGCTTGCTATCTTAAAGAAATCTCCAAGTAATTGAAAAGTAAATAAAGGTTTCATGGCAAGAAATGCCGGTGTGAATAATATATGAATTACCGGAACCCTGCAAAGCCAGATGAGGAAAGCCAGGCATCCTACCACAGGCAAAATAATTTTATACCCCTTAAGAATTTCTGCACGTAACTCTGATTTAATTTTAATTTCTGACAACCTGGGCAAATAGTAAACTGCCAATACCGAGGAGATAAAGGATAAATAATAATCTGATATCTTAGTCACTGCTTGCCAATACCCGGCCTCTGTTACATTAAAATCTGTTATTATTTTATTGCGCACCAATATTTGCATCGCTGGTACAACAAATCCACTTACTACTACCATTAAAGAAAAACCGGACAACATCTTAACTACTTTACGATCGAACTTCTTAAAGTCAGGCCACCATCGTATTCCTAAAATTTTTAAAAAATAGAGATGAATAAAAAAAATAAATATGGCAAGTATAGAGCTTGAAATGAGCACTCCGACAATACCAAATAGGTAAGCAAATGTAACCGTAAGCCCCACGCCAATAATGGAAGAACAGATATTGACAATTGTATATTTCCTGATCTCCTTTAAGCCGTTTAAAATGGCAAGAAAAATAGCATTACACGATATAATGGTAAGAAATAAACCAAAAAGGAAGTAGACAAGCCAGAACTCCGCCGTTTTAAAAGCTGCGATTGAAAAATATTTGCTCGTGCTCAATACAAACAGCGATAACACAAGAGAACAGCACAAAACAATTATAAACGCAGTATTGATAATAGCCCTGGTTTTAGTAGCGTCTGATTTAAACTGGGCCATATATTTAACCACACCGGTTGTAATGGCACCCGTGGCCAGCATCGTGAGAATAGCCGTAGTGTTTTGATATTGGCCCACATAAGCCACACCAGACGGACCAATTTTTACAGCGACCACTTTTATCACAATAAAGCCACTCAGGAAATTAATGGCGGTAGTAATAGAAGTATAGAAACTGGTTTTTATCAGGTTCACGATGAATATGCGTTTACAACGTTGCAGACAGTTTCATAATCCTTCTGTTGCATTACCGGGCTTATTGGAAGAGAAATTATTTGTGAATGAATTACTTCAGTTACTGGAAAAGATTCATCACGCCACTCAGCATATGCATTTTGTTGGTGGGGAGGAATTGGATAATGAATGACTGTCTGAATGTTGTTATCAGATAAATACTGTTGAAATCCATTTCTTTCCTTTATCAATACAGGAAATACATGCCATACATTCTGCTCTATTTCCAATACTTTGAAATTTGGCGGATAAGGCAAGGTTACAAATTTATTAGCAATATTATCCAAATAGTGTTGAGCAACCATCTTCCTGTGGGTGTTGTCGCTATTTAAAGATTTCAGTTTTACAGAAAGGAAGGCTGCCTGTAGTTCATCAAGTCTGCTATTAATACCCTTATACAAAAACTCATACTTTTTATTAGATCCATAGTTTCGCAATGATCTTATGGCTTCTGCAAGCTCATCATCATTTGTAGTTACTGCACCTGCATCACCCAAAGCTCCCAAATTTTTCCCCGGATAAAAACTAAATCCGGCTGCATCACCTAATGTACCACAGGCTATATTGCCAGATTTTGCTCCCTGTGATTGTGCACAGTCTTCTATCACTTTCAGATTATATTTAGAAGCGATTGAATTGATGGCTTTCATATCACACAACCTACCATACAAATGAACGGGTAAAATTGCCCTTGTTCTGCTGCTTACTTTTTCTTCGATCTGTTTTGAATCTATGAGGTAATTAGTTATATCCGGCTCTACCAAAACAGGTTTCAACCCGGCTTTGGAAATCGCAAGAATACTAGCTATGTAGGTATTGGCAGGAACAATCACCTCATCACCATCCTTCATTATACCGAGCTGCTTATATCCTTCTATGATAAGAATCAGGGCATCCAATCCGTTAGCTACACCAATACAATGTTTTGCTCCACAGTAGTCGGCAAACTCCTGCTCAAATTTTTCCACGGCATTGCCCAAGATGTACCATCCCGAATCTAATATGCTTTCAAAAGCATCCATTAGCAGTTGCTTATGCCTGCTGTTTATTTTTTTAATGCTTAAGAATTCTATCATGAATTTTTAAATAAAGAATCAAAATTGTTTTTATAAATTTTTTTCCCAGGTTTCGAAATCGGAATTTTCCCAAGGCATCCCTCTACTGAATCGCTGAGGCCAGGGGTAATGCGATTCGCCCGTTTCCCTTGACTTTATTTCCCTCACATCTTTCACTACTTTTGCGGGGCTACCAAGCACTAATTGGTAATCTTCTACATCTTTACCAACAATACTTCCTGCACCCACAAGGCAATGCTTACCGATGTTAACTCCTGGCAACAATACACTAAAAACGGCCACCTGGGAATAATCTCCTACTGTAGGACCTTTACAAATATTTGAGGGTGGAGTGGGATCATTTGTAAAAACTACGTAGGGATATACAAATACAAAATTACCTAGCTTAGACTGCTGGCCTATGTGTACATTGCTGTGCAACCAGCAATAATCGCCAATTTGCAAGTGGCCCTGCAGATCGCTAACGGTGCCAATGCGGCAATTTTTTCCTATGTTTGAATATTCCCGTATGGTTACCCGGTGGCCACATGAAAAGGATGCCCCGATTGTGCAACCTGAATAAATAATAGAATGGCTCCTTATGAGCGAATCCGACCCTATAATTGTTTCGGGATTAACGTAATTTTCATCTGAATAATAGCCAGACAAAGGCTCTCCAAGCACACAATCATTGGTAACAATGCTGTTATCACCAATAACAACATTATCATAAATAGAAGAGTTGTCGCCGATTTTTACATTCTTTCCCAGTTTAGCTTTGGAACTTATGTAAACATTTCGTCCATTAAATTTCATTTTTCGATTAGTTGGGTTGTTGTAAAAAAATTACTTTATTTTTTTAAACACTTCATAGTCTCTTATATAATCTTTTTCCTCATAAGCAAGACTCGCTATACACATCTGTACAGAACTATGGGTATACTGCATAACACGCCAGCAACATTTAGGTATAACCAGGCCAACACTAGGCGACTCCAAAATGAACCTTTCTTTGATATCGCCTGGCATCTCTGTTTCCACGATTATTTTACCAGCTACTGCCACCAGAATCTGTTCCAGTTCGTAATGAGCATGTCCGCCCCTTGTTATACTTTCTGGTGTGTAATATGTCCAGTAAACCCTGTTTACTTCAAAAGGGAGAGAATCTTTTTCTGAAACAGAAATATATCCTTGCATGGTGCTTCCAATTCTTGGAAATTTAATCAAATAAGGGTTTTTGTACATAATATTCGTTAAGTGATTTATCTTCGGCCGCAATTTATAATAAAAAAATGCTCTATATGATCTTTTTCAGATATTCTCCGTAGCCGCTTTTCTTTAACCCTTCTGCAAGCTCCGCCAATGCTGCTTTCGAAATAAATCCCATCCTCCATGCAATCTCCTCCGGGCAACCAATTTTTAGTCCCTGCCTTTTTTCTATCACACGCACATATTCACTGGCGTCGCTCAGGGAATCAAATGTTCCCGTATCTAACCAGGCAAAGCCACGGTCTAAAACGGCCACATGAAGCTTTTTATTTTGCAGGTAT
>JBBQYS010000139.1:0-7968 GCA_038208485.1 Chitinophagales bacterium | reverse complement strand
GCAATGAAGTTGTCTGCACCGTAGTTTCGGGAAATTGCTCTGGCAGCTTCGTAATCAAATATTGTGGCTACTAAAACCTTAATTGCAGGGGAGTTTTCTTTCACCCATTGAATAGTGGCATAACCATCCATAACAGGCATTTGTAAGTCAAGCATAACAATATCCGGTTGTTGATATGCCTCTAAATATTGTATCACTTCTTGCCCATTGCAGCATTGCTTTATAACCTCAAAATCATCGAAAAGATCGATCTGTTTACAAAGCGCCTCTCTTATCAAATGGTGATCATCAGCATACAATATGCTATATTTTTTGCGGGGGGGGGGGGGTAGTTTCATTTTTAGTTACGGGTTTCATGTGTGGGCACATTTTAAAAAAAGGATTAAGTTTTAAAGGGTTCTATTGCTAATATAAATAATAAATTTTGTAAAACTGACAAAAATATTTACGGGTTTCCACATTTTTTTTACAAATTAAATTTCGCAACTTTAGTCTTTCAATTTTTACCAACGCTGGGTAGAAAGGTTTAGTGTATAAATATTGTATACGGCCTGTCCAGGTTTACTTTCAAAACTCATTCAGGATATCATGTTTAATCAGTTTGAACCGAATGTTAAAGCAACTATTACCTACCTGAAGTTATTGCAGGTAAAAGTAAATAGTACCACTGTAAATGAAACTTTACAGAATCACCCTGACTGGCCAAGCCTGCTTTGCATCAGCGACTCGCTAAATAAATGGAACCTGGCGAATGCTGCCGGGAAAATTGAACCGGAGCAAATTGAGCAGTTGCCTGTGCCCTTTATTGCAAATGTAAAAGACAGGGCTTATCCCCTTGCTATTGTAACTGATGTTGCGGCGGATGCGGTAACTTTTCTTTCAAAAAATTATACAAAGACTAAAACCACCAGTAAAGAAGAATTTTTCAGAAAATGGACAGGCATTTATTTAATTGCTGAACCTTCAGAAACATCTGGCGAAAAAAATTACAAGTCCCACAAACAGGAGTCATTGCTCCAGGCCTCCATACCAGTGGCTTTCTTATTATTAGTTACCGGCTTTTTATTTGCAGGTGTATTTAGGAATGCTACAGCCGCACCTGCTGCTGTTAGCACAGGCGTTTATCTGCAATGGAATCTTTCACTAGCGGGAGCGCTTGTAACATCAATGCTGTTATGGTATGAATTAGATAAGAACAACCCGCTATTGCAAAAAGTGTGTACGGGAATTGTAAAAGGAAATTGCAATGCCATCCTTACCGGCGGGCAGGCGAAAGTATTTAACTGGCTGAGCTGGAGTGAGGTTGGCTTTTTTTATTTTAGCGGCAGTTTACTGGGTTTATCTTATGCGGGCGGCAACGCCATAGCAGCCATTGGTTGGTTGAATATATTAGCACTCCCATACACTGTTTTCTCTGTGTATTACCAATGGCGGGTAGCAAAGCAATGGTGCGTACTCTGCCTGGCGGTACAGGTCTTACTCTTACTGGGAGCCGTAAATGTTTTAATAAATGGATTGCTACTACCTTCTGGCGCCTACGCAGGATCCTCTATTATTTACAGTTTATTTCTTTTTGTATTGCCGGCCTTGCTTTGGTATGCCATAAAACCATTTGTACTAAAATTACAGGAAAGCAAAAACACAAAGCGCCAATACCTCCGCATAAAATTTAATAGCCAGATTTTTGAAACATTGTTAAAAAAGCAAAAGGCCATAACCATACCCACAGAAGGATTAGGTATTATCATAGGAAACCCAAATGCAACCAACACACTTATAAAGGTATGCAGCCCATATTGTGGCCCCTGTGCAAGAGCGCATACAAAGATTGAAAAACTGCTGGAAGAGTTACCGAACCTTAAAGCACAAATTATTTTTACAGCTCCTGATAACACTGATAACTACGCTTACGAACCAGTCAGTCATTTACTGGCAATTGCCAGTGAGAATGAGGGGAGCAAAACAAAGCAGGCTTTAGATGACTGGTATTTACCACCAAAAAAAGATTATGATGTGTTTAAGAGCAAATACCCGTTGAATGGAGAATTGACAAAACAAGGCCGTAAAATCGAAGCAATGGATAAATGGTGTAAAGCAATGGATATAAAAGCGACACCTACCATTTTGATAAACGGGTATCAGCTCCCCGATGCTTACAGCGTTGAGGATATACAATATTTTCTTTTAGAGTAGTTCCTAGAAAGAAAAGCCAGGTGGAACTATCTCAATCTGCAGATCGAGAGCCGGGCAGCTAAAGCCTGCTGATGCTAAAAGCCGCAGGTGTAAACAATTTTTTTAATTAAAACTTTTCAACAATGAAAACAAAAAAAATGAGCATTGCCAACATTCGAGGCAAGTTAAGCAGGTCTGAAATGAAAAACATTATGGCAGGCAGTGGATCGGACCCTGAAATTTGCGAATGTAATAGTCCGGATGACTGTACGGAATATAACGAATTATGTATGGCCAATTCAGAATGCGACCGATCGGGAGGTAAGCAAGGCATGTGCGGCTGTATCAGCTAATTCTAAGTTTAAAATTCTCGAACATCACATAAACTATCTGTCTTCTTTATTTATAAATCCACATAATAAAAATTCAGATAGTTTATTCAAATAAAATGACACTATGCATTTATTTATATTATTGCTATTTTTTTCACAAATCTCTAAGGGTCAGACAGTTAACACAAAATCCCAGTTTAAATTAAGTGGCTTTGTAACTGGAAAAGATAATGATAAAATTTTTTTAGGTTATCAGGATGAAAATAACATAGGAGCGGGTGATACTGCTGTGATCAAAAATGGGAAATTTGAATTTATCGGAACAGTTAACATTGTTTGTGATGCCTACTTGTGGACAGATTTGAACAATAAGAACATGAGTGATCAATCCGTTATTCGTTTTTTACTGGAACCTGGAAACATTTCAATTTCCTATAAAGAAGGGTTGGCAACGGAAGCGGTAATCAAAGGTTCCAAAACACAAAAAGAATGGGAAGAATGGGAAAAAGAAAAATCTGAATTAATCATTACAAAAACGAAATATAAAAAAAGTGCCGATTCTATCTACTTACTGTTAAAGAATGATTCTACACAACTCAATAAGTTAAGAGCTCTGGTTAACCAGTTAAATTCAGCAGGGGTCACCATCAGAAATGCGGATATGAATTATTTAAGCCTGCACAACAGTTCAGACCTCAGTGGGTTTCTTTTATCCATGCATAAACGGTACATGTCTGTTGACTCCATAGAACATTATTATGAATTATTATCAAAGGAAGTAAAAAAAAGTAATGTGAGCTATTCCGTTTTAAATTATGTTTATCCTCTTTCCAATAATATTGCTTTTAGAAAAGCAAACCCTTTAAATGGTATTGAGTTCAATGAAAAGCTGGCCTCAATACAATCTGTTTATGAACTTTCGTCATTTGATTCCTCCGGGAATAATATTGACTTCAAAAGATTTCACGGGAGTTATCTTTTTATAGATTTTTGGGCAAGTTGGTGTGCGCCCTGTATCAAAGAAATGCCTGATCTCAAAAAAATTATTAAAAAATATCAGGGTGATGCCATTCAATTCATTTCCGTTTCCATAGATACAGACGGACAAAAATGGAAGAAAGCAATACATAAAAATAATCTTAACTGGCTACAAGTTTCTGAATTAAACGGTTTCCATGGATTGGTGCCCACCTATTGTAAAATTATTTTAGGTATACCTCAATATGTATTAGTTGATAAAAACGGTACAATTATCAATTCAAATGCACCAAGACCTGGCACCTCCGAACTAGTAACATTGCTTGATACACTGCATTAATAAAAGATGTCATTGAACTGAACATACATAATGTGTTTAATAAAACTTTTCACTCAGAATAGTTCCCTGAAAGAAAAGCCCGGCGGAACTACACGATGCTGCAGCGTTGTGAGCCGGGGAGTCAAACCTCGCAAATTGCAGGATTTATTGCAAATTGGATTTTCAAACTTTTAAATTTTAAAAAATGGAAACAAAAAAAATGAGTCTTGCTAACATCCAGGGAAGGATAAGCAGGGCAGAAATGAAAAATATCATGGCTGGTAACCCCCCCGATGATGAAGAATGCATTAAGGAATTAAAGTGGGATTGTTCCATGAATCCAGGCAATAGTCAGGACCAATGCTGTCCGGGCCTTAGATGTGAAATTAATGGTACTGGTACTGGCACCATTTGTATGAGTTTATAATCAAACTGGCCGACTCAATTATTTGAAGTCGGCCACTCTTTTTTATCAAGCTGCCAATTCTCTTAAAATAAAATGCTAACAATGTATGTCAATCTTCTATTTAATATGCTAAGCCTAATAACGAAACTAATTATAATTTTTTCCCTTTCTATAAATCAGGCGTATGCCCAAAATGATCGACAATCATCTTTTCTGCTGGGAAGTTTAGAAGGATATCCAAGTAAGGTTAAAAAAGTGTATGTAACCTATTACTTAGAGTCAACTTCTATTGCATTTTCTGACTCTTGTAATGTGGTGGATAATACATTTAGCTTCGTTAACCACCTAGACCGACCAGCCGTGGCTTTTTTTAGAACTTCTTATGACTATTCTCAGTTTCAAATAGTATTTATTGAACCCGGAAATATCAATCTTGTTATAACAGGCTTACCGTTTGGAATAAAGATCTCCGCTGGCTCATTTACAAATAAAGTTTACGATACTTTACTTGCACAGCGTGAGGAGGTGTATAATAAATTTGCAAGAGAAATTGCAGAATCTAAGACAAACAACAATGTAGATTTAAGTCCCTTTTATACTGAAATTAACGACATAGACTATGCGTTTTTCAAGACCCACCCAAGTTCTATAATTACTGGTTTTTTTCTTCAACCTCATTATAGGAGATTAACCCCTGAACAGCTATTGCAATATTACAGCAGCATGGATGCTGGTGCAAAGGAAAACTTTTATGGTAAGCGCTTAAAGGATGAAATTGAAGAACGAGTCAAACCAGTTTTTAGAAAAGCTCCAAATTTTACCGCTGTCACAATGACCGGCTCAGATATTAAACTTGCTGATTTCAGTGGCAAATTTGTTGTTCTTGACTTTTGGGCCACATGGTGTGTACCATGCAGAGAGGCGGCACCTTTGTTAAAAGAAAAATTCAATAAGTACCATGGCAAGGGGTTTGAGGTAATTGCTATTGCAAGTGATGATAATAATAAGACTGGATGGCTTAGTGCTATTAGAGAAGATGGTACAGGCATTTGGCATAATATCCTAGATGGAAAGCTCTATGGAAAAGATCGCCTGCCAGATATTACAAATTCACTAAGTAAAATCTATAACGTTGGTGTTTTGCCAACGAAGATATTAATTGATAAAAATGGATACATCATTGGGAAATATGAAGGCCTGGATGCCGAGGTTTTATTATATGAAAAATTGCAAGCAATCTTTGGTAAATATGCAATTGATTGGAAAGCTTTTTAAGACACTGATTCTCAACATATAGATATTAAGTGGTAGAAAATACAAGAAATGTTATTGCAAATAAATTGGCTTTATATGAGATAGGCTTCAGCAATATCAACAGTTGTAGTATTGTATTGATAATTTATATAGACTATTTTCTTTCAGAATAGTTCCCTGAAAGTAAAGCCCGGCGGAACTACACGATGCTGCAGCGTTGTGAGCCGGGGAGCCAAACCTCGCAAACTTCAGGAATTAATGGAAATTAGATTTTAAAACTTTAAAACTTTAAAAATGGAAACAAAAAAAATGAGTCTTGCTAATATCCAGGGAAGGATAAGCAGGGCAGAAATGAAAAACATAATGGCGGGTAGTGAAGGTGGAGAATGTGTCGAGTGCACGTCTACGAGTGGGTATACTAGTTGTTGGTATACTACGGGAAGTGCTTATGAATTGTGCACGAGAGTATATGGAGCCAACTTCGATTCGCATAGAGATGTTCCTTGCAATGGCTGTACCATGAACTAGAACCATTAAAAGGCGGGTATTAATTGCATACCCGCCATTTTTGTAATCTAAAAAGTTTATAGATGAAAGAATTTAAAATGATAGCAGTTGTAATGGTTACACTAGTGTTCATCTCCTGCAAATCTTCTTCAAATAGTGAGACTCATGCTTTAAATAAGACGGATACAATTGATAATGCAAGAATTTCAAACAGCCATGAGGAATATTTTCTCGATAGCTCCCTTAATTTTGAAAATTGGGATTCGCTAAAGTCATATGTTAAGAAAAAAGAAAGGACATTTTATTTTACTAAATTCTTTGATGATTTAGAATTGAATTCTGATCATTCTGACAGTGCAAAAATTTTAAAAAAAGAGTTTGGCATTGCCCGAGCTCATTTTTATTTTAAGTTCATCAAAAAACTCCCTAAAACAAATCTCTCTGTTTCTCATTTAGGTACGCTTTCGCCGTATGCCACAAATATTACAACTCAGGAAAGGCGGGAAGTATATAATACATTTCCCGCTGAAATCAGGAACAATGATATTGGGAAAAAGGCTTTGATTACAATAAACACTTACACCTACGAAAAAAATATTGGCAAAAAATTGTCTGACTTTAATACACTTAATACATGGGATATAACAGAAAATATTCATCAATTAGGTTCCATAATTAATAGTGGTAAACGCTATACTATTCTTGTTTTTGGTGCTTCCTGGTGTAGCCCTTGTCGGGTTCAAGAACGTGGCCTTAAAAAGATGCAACATAAACTGGATACTTCGAATATAGCAATTGTGGGTTTATCTGTTGATGCCGATAAAACAAAGTTTGCCAACTATGTAAAGGATGAGGATTTCTTTTGGGATACTTACCGTTTAGACGATCGTATGGAAAATCCATTGGTGAAATTCCTGGGCTTTTCTGGTATCCCCAGAAATTTTCTGCTGGATAGCAACCATAGCATTTTAAAAGAAGACCTTGACGTTTTTGAAATTTTAAAGGTAATTGGCAAAAAGAGTTAACCCTGTATCCAGGCATTCAAATCTTAGGATAAGCACACGCACATTGTGTTAAAAAGGCTGTGCTAAAATGCTGTATTGCGTGGTCGCTGTTTTATATAGCCAACAAATACTTTGATATGGAGCAACACTTAGGTTTGCAAATTGGTATAGTGAGGAACCTAAATTATAAATCGTGCATATTGCAAATTTGATATAATTACTTTTATAATGAGCAAGGAAAATGAGCGCATAGTAATTATTACCTGCTGGTACGGTAAGTATCCGTGGTACTTCCCTTACTTCGTGTGTTCATGTGCATTTAATCTTTCTGTAGATTTTGTTATTATAACAGACAATGAAGACTTAATTCCTCAAAAGCCGTCTAATTTAAAAATCTATTATAAAACATTTGATGAAATAGCGGGTATAGCCTCCGGAAAGTTAGGGTTTAAAACAAACATGAAGCATCCGTACAAGCTTTGTGATTTTAAACCTGCTTATGGTTTTCTGTTTCCAGAAATTATTAAAGGTTATGATTTTTGGGGCCACGCTGATCTTGATGTAGTTTATGGGAACATCAGAAATTTTATTACTCCAGGCATTTTATCTGATTATGACCTTGTGAGCAGCAGGCACGATTATATAACCGGCACCTTTTGTTTGTTTAGAAACAATGTACAAATGAACACGCTTTTTAGGGAGAGTAAAGATTACAAAATGGTACTATCTAGCGAACGTAATTTTTGTTTTGATGAGTGCAACTATTTATTTGCTGAATTACAAAATGGTGCATCTATTTTTGATTATCCCGATAACATACAGAGTATGACGTATGTGGTGCAGAAAGCAGCAAAGGAAGGCAGGCTCAATGCATTTTTCGATTTTATGATTATTGAAGGTACACCGGGAAAAATAAAATGGGAGAAAGGGAAACTCACTTATAAAAACGAATTTGAAGTGATGTTTTATCACTTAATTAAATTTAAAACAGCCTGC
>JBBQYS010000138.1:0-7981 GCA_038208485.1 Chitinophagales bacterium | reverse complement strand
GCTTTCCTTAGTTCCATTTTTTTGAGTTTCAGGATTGTGATTAGTCTTCAAATTACTGCTTTCCGTTTTTATGTACGAGATCTCTTTTAGCTAAATGGAACTGGCTGGTCAGTTTTTTTAAATTGTATAAGTGAGGGCTTACTGCTGTTTTGCAGTTAGAGGTGACCACCGAAGTGATAGGGGAACAACCGAAATGCCTGCTGAGCAAACCTTCACTGCTACAATGGCTGCCCGATAGGAACGGCACCGGAGTGCAACGGAGGTATAGTGGATAGCGGGAACTGCCGCTGCCATTAGTACAATAGCTGACGGCCACAAAGCTGCTTTAATCTTTTAATGAAAAGCGAATGTCTGCCATTGATTTTTGCCAAAAAAAAAGTCCCATATTTTCTATGGGACCTTACGATTATTTTATTATTTATTGAAATACTATGGTATCCGGCTGATCTTGATAATATTTGTTGGGAGGTGATCTTTGATGGGTGTGCTTCCGGTGTTCACCACTACGTCGTCGGTTTTTATGAAGCCTCTTTCTGTGAGTATATCCAGCTGATCTTGTATGATGTCGTCCAGGCTTTCTTCTTCGCCGTAGTAGATGGCTCTTACGCCCCAGCTGAGGCTGAGCTGGTTGATCAGGCTTTTTTCTTTACTGAAAATGAACAGCGGCGTTTTGGGCCGGTAGCTGCTGAGCATAAATGCGGTGTAGCCACTTTGGGTCATGCCTATGAGTGCTGCGGCATGGGCATCGTTGGCCAGTTTGCAGGCATTGTAACAGATGGCATCGCTCAGGAAAGAAGGGGAGTGGGGCTGTGGTGCCAGTATATCTTCCCGGTTGTAATTGAACACTGTTTTTTCTACTTCCCTGATAATATTTGTCATGGTTTGTACCACCAGCAATGGATAAGCCCCGGTGGCGGTTTCGGCACTCAGCATCACTGCATCGGCGCCTTCCATTACGGCATTGGCCACGTCGCTTACCTCACTACGGTTGGGCTTGGTGCGGTCCAGCATGCTCTCCATCATTTGTGTGGCCACGATTACCGGCTTGGCCCGGTGCATACATTTTTTAATAATGTCTTTTTGTATGATGGGCACTCTTTCTATCGGCACTTCCACACCCAGGTCTCCACGGGCTACCATGATGCCATCACTTTCTACAATAATGTCCCTGATGTTCCTTAATGCTTCCGGCATTTCTATCTTGGCTATTACTTTGATCTTGCTCCCTTTTGCGCTGATCATTTCTTTCAGGGAAATAATATCTTTTGCTTTTCTTACAAAGGAAAGCGCCAGCCAGTCTAGGTTCTGCGTCATGATGAATTCAAAGTCCTCCATATCTTTCTCTGTCATGGAGGGCATGGTAAGCTCACTATCAGGCAGGTTCACTCCTTTCTTTGGCAGGAGCAATCCACCGAGTGTTACACTCATTCTCACTTCGGTATCGTTCAGAATTTCTTCTACCCGAAGTTCCATTTTACCATCGTCGAGAAAAATTCTTTCGCCCACTTTTACATCTGTACAGAGGTGTGGATAAGACACATATAATTTATCTTTTGTGCCCACCATTTTCTGTGTGGTGAAGATGAATTCTTTGCCATCTTCCAGCAGGATCTTGCCATCTTCCAGGTCTCCCACACGGAGTTTAGGGCCTTGCAGATCTGCGAGGATAGCGATATTAAAGGGTTCGTGCTTTGTAATATCCCTGATGAGCTTGATGACCTCGGCTTTGTTCTCATGTGTGCCATGAGAAAAGTTGAGGCGAAAAACATTGACCCCGGCTTTGACCAAAGACAACAACTGATCATAGGTATCGCAGGCCGGGCCTACAGTTGCTACGATCTTGGTGCGTTTCAGAGAGTGGCTGATACCTTCTTCCTTGTTCATTTCGGTATGCCAGTACTTGCTTACATTTTTACTCATAATATTTTTATGCCCGGTTTGGTTAGAGCCGGTATTTTAATTTTTTTTATTTAGCTGGAAAGTACCTTCACTATTTTCATCCACTCATCACTGATCTTCTGCTTTTTCTTCACGGCTTCATTTAGTGGGATGTAGTTGATCCTGTTGTTTACAATTCCGACAAACACATTATGTGTTCCGTCTATCAGGCACTCCACGGCATGGTAACCCATGCGGCTGGCTATCACCCTGTCCATGCAGGTAGGGGAGCCGCCTCTTTGTATGTGACCAAGGATGCAAACCCTGGTTTCCAGGCCCGGAATTTTTTCTTTGATGATGTTGCTGAGGTTCAGTGCGCCACTGAGTTCGCCTTCTGCTACTACAATAATATTTACCAGCTTCTTCCGCTTTTCTTTTTCCAGCAATGAATCTATGATATTATCTATATCGGTTTTCTTTTCCGGGATCAGTACATTTTCTGCACCGGTAGCAATGCCGCTATGCAGCGCAATGTAACCCGCATCTCTGCCCATGACTTCAATGATAAAAAGCCTGTCGTGTGCATCTGCCGTATCACGTATTTTATCTATCGCAGATACAGCAGTGTTTACCGCAGTATCAAAACCAATGGTAAATTCAGTTCCGGCAATGTCTTTATCTATTGTGCCCGGCAAACCCACACATGGAATATCAAACTCATTACTGAAAGTTTGTGCTCCTTTAAAGCTTCCGTCTCCGCCAATAATCACCAGGCCATTAATGCCTCTTTCATTGAGGTTGTCGTAAGCTTTTTTTCTTCCCTCGGGTGTGAAAAATTCCATACTGCGGGCTGTTTTCAGGATGGTTCCGCCCCGCTGTATAATATTGGCTACGCTACGGTTTTCCATTTTCACAATGTCTCCATCTACCATGCCGCTGTATCCACGCATGATACCGTAGACTTCCAGTCCATGATAAATTCCTGTACGTACCACAGCCCTGATGGCTGCATTCATTCCGGGGCTATCTCCACCGCTGCACAAAACACCTATTGTTGTTACTTTTTTTGACATAATTTTTTCTAATCGGGTTTTACATTTTTTCCGGCATATTTATTCCCAACAGGGACATGCCATTTTTCATCACATTGGCGGTCATAGCAGCTAGCTGCAACCGCAATGATTTCTTTACTTCATTTTCGGCATTGGCAATAGAATGTTCTGTATAAAAAGAACTAAATGTTTTGGCCACGTTGTATACATAATTTGCTATCACAGAAGGATTCAATTCTTCCCCTGCCTGCACGAGTGTAGTGCCATATTTTTCCAGTTCTAAGATCAACTTTTTTTCTAAAGGAAGAAATCCTGTTTCCTCCGGTAAATGGTTTTCGGGGGATTTTGTAAAATTTTCTTTTCTTAATATCGACCTGATCCGTGCATGATTGAATTGTATGAACGGTGCAGTAAAGCCATGGAAATCGATGCTCTCTTCAGGATTGAATACCATTTTTTTCTTTGGGTCTACCCTTAGCAGGTAAAACTTTAAAGCGCCAAGTCCGATCGTTTTATACAATTCCTTTAACTCATCTTCTTCAAAGTCTTTTACTTTTCCCAGCTCTTCTGTTTTTGCTTTTGCCACGTCTATCATTTCTGCAACAATGTCATCAGCATCTACCACAGTTCCTTCCCGGCTTTTCATTTTGCCATGCGGCAGTTCCACCATACCATAGCTTAAATGCTGTATGTCTTTTGCGTAAGGAAATTCCAGTTTTTCGCAGATGAGTTGCAGCACTTTCATGTGGTAGTTCTGCTCATCGCCTATTACATATATACTACGGTCAATGCCGTACTCATCGTATTTCTGTTTGGCCAGGCCAATGTCCTGCGTCATATAAACTGAGGTGCCATCCCGGCGCAACAACAACTTTTCGTCAAGGCCATCTTTGGTCAGGTCAATCCACACACTCCCATCTTCTCTTTTGTAGAAAATATTATCTCCTAACCCCTGCGCCACTATATCTTTCCCGGTGAGGTAAGTATTGCTTTCGTAATAGGTTTTATCAAAATCAATTCCTGTCATCTTGTAGGTTTCGCCCATTCCTTCATATACCCAACCATTCATGGTTGCCCACAGCTCTTTTACTTCCGGCTTGCCTGCTTCCCATTCCTGCAGCATGGTGGTTACATCCTTCATGGCAGAAGTAGCAGCCCGGCGCAAATCAGAAAGTTCGGTATCTATCTTAGCAATGCGCTCATTGTTCTTTTCTGTATTTTCTTCTTTTAGTTTATTCCGCTGCTGCTGTAGCTCTATTACTTTCTGCTGTTGTTGTTCGTCGTAATGGCTTACTTCTCCCTCTGCTTCTTTGTGTAGCAGTTCTTCTGCCTGTTTTTTTAATAGCTGCTCAAACTTCACATAATATTCTCCCACCAGGTGGTCACCTTTTTTGCCGGAAGAAGCAGGGGTTTCGCCGTTGGCAAATTGCTGCCAGGCGTACATACTTTTGCAGATATGAACACCACGATCGTTTACAATACTTGTCTTGATGACCTTGTATCCATTGGCACGAAAAATTTCTCCTATACTCCAGCCGAGAAAATTATTTCTAAGATGACCAAGGTGTAATGGTTTGTTGGTATTGGGAGAAGAATATTCCACCATCACCGTTTTGCCATTGAGCGGAGCGGTACCAAAACACATATCGGCATGGGAGCCTTGCAGCAATTGGAGCCAGTAAGTATCGCTGATGGTAAAATTTAAAAAACCCTTTATAATATTGTACCTGGTAAAAAGCTGCGGATTGTTTTCCAGTAAATGATCGCCAAGGGCAGGCCCAAGTTCGGTCAACGGCTTACCGGTTTTTTTGAGCAGAGAGAAAAGGACTACGGTATAATCTCCTTCAAAATCGGGTTTCGTTTCGTTGAGCTGAAAATCTTTTTCCGTATAAGATTCGCCATACAACGCAGTAAGGCTACTGACAACCGCCGACTGAATAATGTGTAATAAATACATATTTACAAAAATACATTTTCTTTAATGGGCGTGAAAATAAACAATCTTTAAAAAAACCGCTCAAAAACAAAGGAATAGTAACAAAACCATAAAACGAGAATCGTTATCTTTGCGCCCATTTTTGAATATAATATATGATTAGTGTAAACAATGTAACCCTTGCATATGGCAAGCGGGTACTTTTCGACGAAGTAAATATCAATTTTATAAAAGGGAACTGCTATGGTGTAATTGGTGCCAATGGTGCCGGAAAGAGTACGTTCCTGAAAATTATCAGTGGAGACATTGATCCGAATAAAGGTTCTGTATCTATTACTCCGGGTGAACGTATGGCTGTACTGGCGCAGAACCAGTTTGCCTTTGATGAGCAGACCGTACTGAATACTGTGATGATGGGCCACAAAGAAATGTGGAAAGTGCAGCAGGAGAAAGATGCCATTTACCTGAAAGAAGATTTTAATGAAGCTGATGGAATAAAGGCCGGTGAGCTGGAAGAGAAGTTTGGAGAAATGGGTGGCTACACGGCAGAATCTGATGCTGCTACCATGCTCAGCGAACTTGGTGTAACGGATGAATCGCACCAAACACTGATGAAGGACCTGGGTGCCAACCTTAAAGTACGGGTATTGCTGGCGCAGGCACTGTTTGGCAATCCGGATATTTTGTTACTGGATGAACCTACGAACAACCTGGACGTGGAAACAATCGCCTGGCTGGAAAACTTCCTGGCAGATTATGAAAATATTGTTTTGGTGGTAAGTCACGATCGTCACTTTTTGGATGCGGTATGTACGCACGTATCCGACGTAGATAAGAATAAAATAAAAACCTACACGGGTAATTATAGCTTCTGGTATGAGAGTTCCCAGTTGGCAGCAAGACAGGCTACTGATAAGAACAAAAAAGCTGAAGAGAAGAAGAAAGACCTGTTGGAATTTATTGCCCGCTTTAGTGCAAATGCAAGTAAGAGCAAGCAGGCTACGAGCCGGAAAAAAGCTCTAGATAAACTGGTGTTTGAAGACATTACTGCAAGTAGCCGTAAATATCCGGGCATCATCTTTAAACCAGAACGTGAGGCAGGCAACGATATATTGAAAGTAGAAGGACTGAGCAAATCTGTGGATGGAAAAATGTTGTTCAGCAAGTTGAATTTTGATGTGCAGAAAACTGATAAGATCGCTTTCCTCAGCCGTGATCCTATGGCGCTCACTTATTTCTTTGACGTGATCAATGGCAGGCAAGCCGCTGATGGCGGTAAATACAATTGGGGTACAACCATTACTACAGCTTATTTACCCAATGACAATACAGAATTTTTTGCAGGCAACCAGCAGAACCTGATGGACTGGCTGAGAGAATATGTACCACCGGGAACAAAAGATGTGGATGAAGATTTCCTGCGTGGGTTTTTGGGTAAAATGCTTTTTACGGGGGATGAGATCCTGAAGAAAACAAATGTATTGAGTGGTGGAGAAAAGGTAAGGTGTATGCTGAGTAAGATGATGTTGCAGAACCCAAATGTGCTGATGCTGGATGAACCCACCAACCACCTTGACCTGGAAAGTATCATTGCTTTTAATGATAGCATGGTGAATTTTCCGGGTGTTGTTTTGTTCACAACACATGATCACCAGTTTATGCAGACAGTGGCCAATCGTATTATAGAACTCACGCCAAATGGTATGATAGATAAGCTGATGACATACGATGAGTACCTCGCTGATCCACTCGTAAAAGAGCAAAAAGAAAAGTTGTATAAAAGCTAAAATTTAAAACCGGGTCTTTGGCTCGGTTTTTTCTTGGGCAGATTTTAGCATATTTGCTTTTTTTAACAAAACAACCATTCATGACAAAGAAGTTTTTAACCCTGGTTTTCTCTGCGTGCTTATTCAGCTACGCTTCATTTGCACAAAATACCGGCAGCAGCTACGAGACTGCAGTTGGTGTAAAGTTTTATCCCGGTGCAATAAGTATCAAACATTTTGTAGGGAACAATAATGCGCTGGAAGGCCTGGCCTACATTTATAACCGTGGATTCAGGTTCACGGGATTATTCGAAATTCATAGTGACATTGCCGGAGCACCGGGTTTGAAATGGTATGCCGGTCCGGGATTGCACATGGGAAGTTATAACAACAAGTATGGCGGTGGTTTCTCCTTTGGTATTGATGGCGTACTGGGCCTGGATTATAAAGTAAACGGCGCTCCGCTAAATTTATCTATCGACTGGCAGCCTTCCTACGAAACAAGCAGCAAATCTGAAAGAGGATTTGTAGGCAACTGGGGTGGACTTGGTATCCGGTATACTTTGTAATGCTATATTAGATTGTAAACCTTAGGATGCGTACTTTGTTATTGTTTTATGAATGATAGTAAAAACATTTTTTGGTTTAGAAGAGACCTGCGGTTAGAAGATAACGCAGGTCTTTATCATGCCCTGAAAGCAGGAAAACCAGTAATTCCAATATTTATTTTTGATAAAAATATTCTTGATGACCTGGAAAATAAAAAGGATGCAAGGGTGGAATTTATCTTTGATGCCATTACAGGAATGCAGGAAGAATTAAAAAAACTCGATTCTGATTTGATGGTTTTTTATGATCAGCCAATTGAGGTCTTCAAACAGTTGTCGGAAGATTATAAGATTGATGCCGTATTTACAAATACTGACTATGAACCTTATGCTACAGAGAGAGATGAGCAAGTAGCAGCACTGCTCCAAAAAAAAGAAATTGATTTTAAATCTTTTAAAGACCAGGTGATTTTTGAAAAAGATGAGGTAGTAAAAAACGATGGCGATCCTTACAATGTTTTTACACCTTACAGCCGCACCTGGAAGGATAAATTAAATGATTTTTACCTGGATGAATATCCCACTAAAAAATACTTTAAAAACTTTGCCCCGGCACAACAACAAAAAAAGATCACGCTTGCTGACATGGGTTTTAAGGCATCGGAAGAAAAAATTCCTGCACGGATCATACATAAAAAACTCATAGAGGAATATGCAAAACAGCGTGACTTCCCTGCAGTAGAAGGAACAACAAGGCTGGGGATTCATTTGCGTTTTGGTACGCTCAGCATCCGGAAGCTG
>JBBQYS010000137.1:0-8029 GCA_038208485.1 Chitinophagales bacterium | reverse complement strand
ATAGCAAAGCAGGTAGCAGATAATGGCCAGCATCCAATTGGTAAGCCGTTTGCAAATTTTTCGCAGGAAGATACTGCAGGTGTACCAGTTGAATTGGCTTCTTTCCGTGGAAAGTATGTATTGGTAGAGTTTTGGGCCCGCTGGTGCCGCCCTTGCCGCATGGAAAATCCGAAGGTGGTAAATGCTTTCAATCAGTATAAAAACAAGAATTTCACTGTGCTTGGTGTATCTCTTGACCAGGCAAAACCAGCCTGGATAGACGCCATTAAAATGGATAACCTTACCTGGACACAGGTAAGCGACCTGAAAGGGTGGGGCAACGAAGTAGCCGCTAAATATGGCGTGGGTAGCATCCCTCAAAATTTCCTGGTAGACCCGAATGGCATCCTTGTAGGAAAAAATTTGCGAGGTGCTGCTCTGGACAGGAAACTAGCAAAGCTGATCAAATAATTTCAGATTAATATTTATACATAGATTATTTAAAGCCAGGTTTTTCCTGGCTTTTTTTTGAAAATTTTTTATCCTGAAAATGTAATTCATATCCAGGAAATGTTTTAGCAGTTTTGATCTTCCCGCTTTGTAGTGGAAATTTCTACCAAACCCTGAAAAGGTTGAATTCAATAGTCGCAGGTGACATTTGGGTAGAAATTTTTATTTTTTTCAACCCGCTAATAAGGGTTTGATTTTCATTTTCCGCAGGTGTAGCACTTGACGAGATGTGGCCTGATAAAAATTCAATTCTCTGCAAAACCTGAAAGGGTTGAATAACAATAGGGTGAAACCTGTGGTAATATATTGGAAGTTATTCCAACCCCGAATGGGGTTGAACATTTAGGTTAAAATATTCAACCCCATTCGGGGTTGTTGGTTAAACTTATAACTTACTCCGGGTTTCACCCGGAGCTATTTTTGTTCAACCGCTTTGCGGTTTAGGAAAAACATCCAGTTGGTTACAACCAAATATTCTGGAGTATGAATTATTACTGCAGACATCTTTTATACAACTGCACCGTATTCTCCAGGCCCAAATAAATAGCATCACAAATCAATGCATGGCCAATAGAAACTTCTAATAAACCGGGAATGTTTTCAGCAAAATATTTTAGGTTATTAAGGTCAAGATCGTGGCCGGCATTGATACCAAGGCCAAGTTCATTGGCAGTTTTTGCGGCAGCAATAAAAGGCTCTATGCCCGTTTCTTTATTTCCTGCAGCATAGTTAATTGCATATGATTCGGTGTACAATTCTATTCTGTCTGTTCCGGTAGCTTTTGCAGCTTCCACCATTTCAACTACGGGATCCACAAATATTGAAACCCTGATGCCAGCTTCTTGAAAACGGCTGATCATATTCTTAAGATACTCAGCATGTGTAATCGTATCCCAACCATGGTTGCTTGTGAGCTGTCCTTCTGCATCAGGAACTAACGTGACTTGTGTAGGTTTGTTGGCCAATACCAGTTCTACAAATTTTTCTTCCCGGCAATTGCCTTCTATATTAAATTCTCCCTGCACAATTTCTTTCAGCGCATACACGTCTGCATACCTGATGTGTCGTTCATCCGGTCGTGGATGTACTGTGATCCCTGCTGCACCAAATCTTTCTATGTCCTTTGCTGATTGGATGATATCTGGATTATTGTGGCCACGTGCATTGCGTAATGTGGCGAGTTTATTTATGTTCACTGAGAGATGTGCCATCCGTATTTTTTTTATTTTTTATTGGAAGTATAAGGGTCTTTGCACTTTCTGCAACAAATTATACTGTTATATTTTCAGCCAATAATTCGATAACCTCCTGCTGAACGCTGCTTCCTTTATCGGCATTATACCAATGCTGCAAAGCTATTTTTAATGTTTCCAAGTCTGCCATTTCCTCCTTTAATTTTATATAAAGGGCCTGGCATTCTTTTGGTCTCGGTCCCCAATGAAACAGGTCTTCACCGGCTTCATTCCTCACCACCAGTATGGGGATTGATTTACTGGTGCCGGTCAGGTATTTATCTATTTCTGAATCTTTGTCCCTGAGCTGTACCTCAAATGAAATCAATGGGTTTTCTGCAGACATCATTTCTATGAATGGAACCAGATGTGCCGCATCTCCGCACCATGGCTCGGTAATCACTATCCAGTGTTGCTGAGTATTTACTTCCCTGATTGCCTCTATCGTTTCCCTGGTAAGCTTACCCAATTTCACCCAGCGGTTTTGCCGGCTATAGTTCATTTTTGTGTAATGCGCAAAGTCTTCGTCGTTGTACGGTGGTTCAGGAATTGCTGCAATAAGAATTTTTTCAAAATAGTCAAGATAAGATTGCCAGGTCATGAAGTTTGTATTTAAATAAAGTGGAAAAAAACTATCAGCAAATTAACTATTTCTAAGACGGAAACTAAACAAAAAATTATACAGCTTTTTTAGATTGAACAAACAGCTTGTACACTATAGCAGCTATAATGCTTATTGCCAGAATAAGAAAAAAACTATCGCTGTCTGCCAAAGCAAAACCAATGAATAATGATACTGTGACAACAATAAGCAGGATGGTAGAAAATGGATATCCCCAGGCTTTGTACGGTCTGAGTAGTTCTGGTCTTGATTTGCGAAGTTTAAGAAGTGAGAGATAGCTTGCTCCCAATACAATCAATGAAATAAATGTGGCCAGGGAAAACAATACATTAAAAGTTCCCACGAGTATCAGGATAAGACTCAATAAAGTAGAAATTAGCAAAGCAAAATATGGTGTGCCACCTTTATTTATTCTGGCTCCAAAAGAAAAGAAAAACTTGTCCCGGCTCAGCCCAAATAAGATCCTTGATGGAATCATCATATATACATTCAGGATGCTGATCAGCGATATTACGGCAATGATGGTGACCAGCTTTTTACCACTTGCACCAAACACAACATTTGCAGCATCTGACACCGCCAGTTTACTATTGGCAATATCCTGGATGGGCAATACGTATAACAAAGCAGCATTCACCAAAACATAAATTATAATTACGATTATAGCCCCGCTGAATAAAGCCCTCGGCACACTTTTTCCCGGATTACGGTTCTCTTCAGCAAAAAAACAAGCCCCCATCCAGCCATCGTAGGTGCCAAGAATTAATTGCAGTGATTTAAAAATGGCCAATACCATTCCTCCCTCCATAAGTCCTGATGGCAATGATGTGAAATTTGAAGTGGGGGTACTGCTATAGGTAAACAGCGCAATAATTAGAATTATAAAAACGATCAACTTTACCAGGCTGCTGAGCTGTTGCATGATGCTGCCATTTTTTAAGCCACCGGCATGCAGGAGAGTAAATAGCAGTAAGGTAACAATTGATATGCTCAGGGCATGGCCGGCAAGCGCAGGAAAAAGCAACTCCAGGTACTCGCCGATCACGATGCAGAAATATGCCGGGGCAATGGAGTTCATGATGTAATCAAACCAACCCACAAAAAATCCGGCAAAATTCCCAAAAGCTTTTTTTACATAATTATAAGCACCGCCGGCCTTGGGCAGCATAGCACTTAGTTCTGCAAATGTGCCCACACTGAGTAATATATAAAGGCCACCCATTATCCAACAGGCCATCATCAGCCAGCCATTTTGCAGCATAGCAGCTACTTCCCCGGGGTTGCGTAATATGCCTACCCCGATGGTGCCACCAATACCTACAGCAATGCCAAATGCCACACCAAGAAATGTTTTGAGCTGCCGGTTGTTTGTATTTGCGGCCATAAGCAGATTTGGGTTTGTGAAGTAATTACCGCTAATGTACTATGTATATGGAATAGATGATATTTTATTTGGGGGCCATTCTTGCTAAACTATTTTGATTTTGATATTGGACTTATGGGAAAGCAGAAGAACGCAATGTAGTAGTCCGTTGATTTGTACAATCGGCAAATGGAAATGTAGATTGCCTAATTGATTCAACCATCGTTTCTTCGTAGTAGGGCTAGTTGATAACTACTTTGCATTTTAATTAACGAACAATTTTAGATATTACAGCTCATATGATAACAAAAATATTCCCCTATTTACTTGCTATCTTTTCCTGGCTACCCGTTACAGAACTGATGGGACAAACAGTAGAACTATCGGGAACCTGGAAAGGACAATTGAGCCAGGACGATAAGAACTATTTATTTAAAACGGAACTATATATCATCCAACGCGGTAATCGATTATACGGAACAGCCACCTATTTTGGGAAGGATAATTTGTTTGCATCTTTCCGCATCATAGGAACTGTATCGGGAAATACTTTTATTCTACAAGACATTTCCATTATTGATGAAACTAGTTTTGTTGGATGGAACTGGTGCAAAAAAACTTATAAAGGCAGCATCAAAAAAAACAATAATCAATGGGAGCTGGATGGCACCTGGAGCAATGATGCGCAAAACATGTTCGATAAAAAAATACTTGTCAGCAACAGTAACCGCCCTTGTGAACCCGGAAGTTTTACAGTATCAAGATCAGAGGAAACGGCGTTAGAAAATAACAGTCTTACCATTCTTCCAAAAAGTGTTGACACCAGCCTCAGCATTGCTTCGCCGCAAAAGGACACTATATTTAGAAATCGTATTGTGATTGTCAAAAACAGGATAGAAGTTTTTGCAGAAACTATTGAACTAAACTTTTTTGATAATGGAGAAATAGATGGTGACAGCATTAGTGTTTTCTATAATAAAAAACTGATCATCGACAATCAGCCTTTGCGTGCAATTCCTTTAACTATAACCGTAGAAGTAACTCCGGGAATTGACAATGAGATTTTGATGTTTGCAAACAACGAAGGAAGTATTCCCCCCAATACCGCCATCTTGATATTCGATACAAAAAAGCAGCGAATTGAATTGCCGATAAATTCCAACCTAAAATCGAATGTGGCAGTTTATCTTTTTAAACAATGATTTATACTGGAAACTGCATTTGACTTATGATTCTAAGACCATACTAATCGCCCCATTTATACTTATGGCGCTCACTGTATAATATCAGCAGACCCTTCTGGATTAAGTCTGCCACTGGTTCAAGTCTTCCGCAGGGCGACCTGGATCATTATAATTCTAGCGGTTTCCACCAAGGCGGACAGGTGCAACCGGGATTCTAGAAACGAAAAACCAATTACTAACAATGCAATCTTTGCAGGGAAATAGGGATATATACGAAGTCCCGGTTTCTCGCTCTGGGAAGTAAGTAGTTGGATATCTCCGTAAAGCATAAGAGGCTAAGTGATAAAGATTGTAATGTTATAAAGACTGTACAGAAAGAATAATAGCAATAGAGTGATTATCAGATATGCAATTTTTTTGTAAGTTGCGTCTTATAACAGCAATATGTAAGCGTTGGTGGCAATACAACCGAGACCGTATAAAAATTTAAAAATTTATCCATATTGGACAGAAAAAATTTATGAAATCGACAGGACTTTTAGGAATTGGTTCTGTATTTACCCGTTCCAACAGTATTTGGACAATCAAATAAACCAAAAAAGAAAAATGACACGATGAAAGAAAAAATCGTACCTAAAGACGAAGGGCAAAAATTAAATATTCTTGGTGATCACCAACAAATTAAATTGACCGGAAAGGACACTAATGGGCAGTTTTTGGCGATTTACCAGGACAATCCCCCAAGCACTCAAATCCCCATGCACGTTCACAAAAACGAAGATGAAGTTTACAAAGTTTTAGAGGGTGAAGTTGAATTTACTGTTGGCAATGAGAAAACTATTTTAAAAAGTGGCGACACAATTTTTCTACCAAGAAACATACCTCATACCTGGAAGGTTGTTGGGACAACAAACGCAAAAGTTGATTTAAATATTTTTCCCGCGGGGCTTGAAAACATGTTTACAGAATTAAATAAATTACCTGCAGGACCGCCTGACTTTGCAAAGGTTGCTGAAATTTGTGGGCGTTTTGGAATTAAATTTGTGTGACGAAAAAATGTACTGCCACCAAGAATCGGTTGGCACTATGGCGGGGCGGCGAATATATTCTTCCCTTATATGCGGGATTCGCTAATCAGCTTCTGTTCCAGCCGAGGGATAATACTAATCAACAGAATAAACAATGAACTGTTATTTATAAATTTAGCTTACGTTACGGGAGAACGAATTTCAAATTCTCATTCTTCGTCAATAGCTGTTCAATAGAGATCATACTTTATCGATAGAAGAAATATCAATCAAACTAAGCCCAATTGATAAACCAGTAAACGACACGATTAATAATCTAATAATTTCTGATTAGAAAAAAATTTCTGCACAAACTCGAATACCTGATTAATTGCTGGCAGTAAAATTGATACTTCTTTTCTTACAGTCTTACTTTTTATAGAGACTGCATCCTTAATAAAATATTAAAGGAATATCATAATGGCAAAAACTACCAAAGTAAAAATTACCAATAAGCGTAATAAATTACTCAAATCTCCCACCGGCTTCTAAGGTTTTGACGAAATTACTGAAGGTGGTCTTCCGAAATACAGAACCACTCTAGTTTCCGGAAATGCCGGTTCCGGAAAAACTCTTTTTGGGATTGATTTTCTAATCAAGGGTGCAACCTCTTATAACGAGCCGGGGGTTCTCATGTCGTTTGAAGAGACATTAGATGAGCTTTATACAGACGTGACTTCGCTCAATATGAATTTGCAAGGGCTTGTTTCGGAGGGAAAGATTTTGTGCGAACATGTTATTTTGGAGCGCAAGGACATTCAGGAGACCAACTTCAATCTCGAGGGAATCTTCGTTCGTTTGGAAGATGCCATTGATTCTATCGGTGCCAAACGTGTGGTTCTAGATTCTCTTGAATCTATCTTTGCAGGCATTACAGATCTTGGCATTCTTCGGATAGAGATAAAAAGACTGTTCCGATGGCTTAAAGAAAAACAGGTCACGGCAGTCGTTACAGGCGAGCCGGGAGATAGCGATTCATATACACGTCATGGCCTGGAGGAGTACGTTTCCGATTGCATCATTCTACTGGATAATAGGGTCAGAGACCAAATTGCCACCCGTAGAGTTCGTATTATCAAATATCGGGGGTCAAAGCATGGAACGAGCGAATATCCATTTGTTATAGATGATGAAGGACTTTCAGTAATTCCCATCACGTCAGCAGGGCTTGAACAACCGGGTACAAATAAGCGAGTTTCATCAGGCATTCCATCGTTAGATAAATTGTTCAAGGGTAAAGGTTTCGTCAGGGGCAGCACCATACTGGCTTCGGGCACTGCAGGCTGCGGAAAAACAAGTTTTGGAGCGGCATTCGCAGTTGAAAGTTGTAAACGTGGCGAACGCTGTCTTATCTTGTCTTATGAAGAATCAGCGGGGCAGCTCATTCAAAACATGAGTTCTATCGGTATTGATTTTGCGCCCTGGATAAAAAAAGGACTCTTAAAGATTGTGGCGCTCAGACCAGCCTTTCTTGGTTTAGAGATGCATTTATTAAATGTTTATAAGCTGTCTGATAGTTTTAAACCAGAGGCCATTGTCATAGATCCACTTACAAGTCTGATTGGACAGGGCGACGAGCGTGAAGTTACCTCAATGATTACCCGTATGATTGACCTCTTTAAATCCAGGAGCATCACTACGTTTTTTACAAGCCTTGTTTCGGCAAACTTTCAAAGCAACACGAGTGGCGAAATCGGTGTTTCATCGTTGATTGATACTTGGATTGTTGTGAGAATGGTAGAAGAAGATGAGGGTAGAAAACGCATTCGTGAACTTTTCATTGTTAAGTCTCGTGGCACTAGCCATGATAGCGATGTGCACAAATTTATTATGAGTGATGATGGAATTATGCTGACGCCAGGTGATGATAAATCTAAGTCAACTACCAACAAGAAAAATGATGCTGATAAAAATGCTTCTGAGAATGAAAATATTCAATAATTCATGAAAACAGTTCAGCCCACATTCATTGTAGGTATTGGTGGTTCTGCCGGTGCGCTTAACGCCTATCAGGCGCTACTGGATGCAATGCCGCCTGATATGGGTATGGCCTTCGTTATTATTTCTCACTT
>JBBQYS010000136.1:0-8141 GCA_038208485.1 Chitinophagales bacterium | reverse complement strand
AACTATCGATAGACAGAGAATAATTAAAAAGCTGGATCATTTATCATCCTCTAATATCGTAAAATTAAAATCAGTTTTAAAAGAGATTTTTGTTGATTGAATATTCCTCACTTCACTCCGGCTGTGTTCTGTTACTTGTCTTGCCCTGGCGGATGTTTTTTTACCCTTCGGATAAAAAAAAGATACCGCTTCCATCCGGTAGCCGTTTAGACTTTGTTCATTTCTCGGCTTTGATTTTGGTTTATCGCTAAATATCTTTATAGATAATGTTAGTTTTGGTTACCTTTTCTATAGTATTTTATTTCTATGATATTAGCTTTTTCCGGGGCATGCTCATTTATAAAACTGACCAATGAAATTTTTTAATTCGATTCTTTTTTTTCTCCTGCCTTTTACAATAAATGCCCAAAGGAAATTTCAAAAATTAGAAGTTAAAGATCCACCACCTCTCGGCGGCTATTCAAAAAAAATAGTAGCATTAGAAAAAGAGAATCATAATTGTGCCCGATTCAATCCAATTAGTTTTGCAGACAGGATGAAGATGTTTCCTTTTTCTGATGCGGCAAAAATTCAGTTTGTTTCTTTTGATGGTTTTAGTATCCCCAAATCAGGAAACGATATTGATACTTCACAATTAAAAGAAATCAGAACGCTAACTCAAACCAACATCGATAGTTTATCTGATATTATTTATAATGTTGGCTTCAGTGGCAGTATTCTTTTGATAGAGGAAGTCCAATGTTTTGTTCCTGTAAATGCAATATTGTTCAATGATCTTTCAGGAAAAACATTTGCATATATAGAAGTTTGTTTTGCTTGTCAGAATTATATTAGTTTACCTGATTACATTGGCTTAGGCGACATTTGTAATCAAAAATTTGACCTGCTAAAAAGATTATTTAGCAGAGTGGGGATTAGGCATGGATTAGACCAGGAATGAATTGGGAAAGTTCATTTAAAAAAAATGAACGATAATGGCCACGACATTTTATTAATCGACGATATATTTAAGGACGAATCTATATAGAATAATTCTCCTCCGCTTAAACCTTTCCACCATCTTTAACCCTTCCACCATCTTTAACCCTTCCACCATCATTAACCCTTCCTACTTCCTCCTCATTTCCCTCGGTGCATACTCAACATTAGGAACATAATTTGTTGGCAATAGCGAGGCTGCTTTTTCAAAACTCCAGTAGCCTGAAACCATAATATTCTCAGGATTGATCAATCCACCTTCTGTAGTTAAATACACAACCGAAGAATCATTGATTTGAAAACGGGATTGAGCATATGGTCCTCCGAGCATAAAAATATTATTTCTTGCCAGGTATTTCTTTCCGGGATTTTCATATTTGTAAGTCACTTGTAATCTATCAGGGAAACCCAGGTTTAAGACTGTACTATCCAGCTTATTTCTCTTTAAAACAGCACTATCTGTTATAGAATAGGCGACGTCCATTTTTTGTTGTGATCTTATTTGCATCAGCGAATACCCCTGTGATTCCAAGTCACGTTTTGCCAGGCTTCTAAAAAAATGCATCGTGCTTCCATAATAAGCCTCAGCCCTGTGCCTCAGGTATTTTTTATCTTCTCCCATAGATTCATACCGGGTATAACCAAAGAATGCCGTTGTTCTTTCTACCGGGTCCCAGGTAAATGCTGTAAGATCGAAATATACATTGTAGCCAAGTCTCTTGTTCACGATCTTTAATGGTTCATCAGATTTGGCGGTAAAGCTTCCGGCATTTCCGGTACCTGCTATAAAATAAATGGCATTCAGGTTAGTGACCTTACTTGCAGCTGCCTCTGCTGTTACGCCCAAAAAGTTTTCCCTGAATATCTGCAGGTACTTTCTTCGCTGTTCATCAGTGATGATAAGTACAGCTTCCATTTCCTCCGATTTTTCATTGAGCCTCACCAGGAAATTTCTTTTTTGCAGGTTTTCTTTTTCTACCTTAAAAATGACTGATTCATAACCCACAGAAGAAACAATAACTTCTGCATTATCCCATTCATCATTTTGCAGCGTAAAGCTGCCATCTGCCTTGCTGGTAGTACCTCTTGTACTGTTGTTGATATAAATACTTGCACCCTGAATTGGATTTCCGTTTTTGTCTGCCAACACTTTTCCACTGATTATCTGTTGTGCAAATAATGCATTTGCTAAGAAGAGAAGACAAGGAATCAGGAAAAATCTCAACATAGATAAACGGCTTAATGCATTTTAAAATGAAAGTAATAGTATAAATATGAATGTAGGTAGAAATGAAAAGCATGTATAACCCTTCAATATTTCCTTATAACCCGGTAGAATTTAGAAGAATTTTTAGAAAAAATCACGAGGCAGAATCGATCACAAATAAGTCTTGACAAATACCTTATGATTTTGGCTTTTCTTCTTTTGGTGGAAGCACGCCACGTTTGTAAATGATCAAACCATTTAGAAAATTTCTAAGGATCTGATCCCCGGCTTCCTGGTAGCCAGGGTGATCTTCATTTCTAAACAAATCTCCCAGTGCTCCTTTGGTGATTTCAAAATCTACCAGCTTTAATATTTCTATAATGTCATCATTTTTTAATGACAAAGCCACCCGTAGTTTTTTTAAAATATCATTATTACTCAGCATCAGTTTGATTTTAGATTTTGTAAAATTTGTTTTCCATTTATTTCAAAACATCTGAAAGGGAACTGTCTTTTTCAAAAACATGATGGGCATAAGAGCATTCCGGCACCACTTTATAATTACTTTCTCTTGCAAAAGATGCGGCTGCATTCACCAGCTCTTTACCAATTCCTTGCCCTTCCATATCTTTATCCACTTCGGTGTGCTCTATTACGAGGTTGGTTTCATCCTGCATACGGTAGTTTAAAAGCGCCACCCTTCTGTCGGTTTCATTCACATAAAATATCCCGCCATTACTTTCTTTAGTATGTAAAACTTTCATCTTTTATTTTTTTAAATAAACTAATCAACTAATAAACTCATCAAATAATTTTCAAATCGATTAAACAGCTAATCTTCAAATCAGCTAATCGACAAATCGACTAATCAACTAATATTCGTGCTTCCCTACATTCCATCCTTCCTTCTCCAAAAGTTTTTCACCAGATTCCCTGGCAGGTCCTTCAAGTTTTGTGCCCATACTATCGTTCCAGCGATTTAGGTAGCCGAATAATGCAACCACGCCAAGTATTTCTACTATTTCGCCCTCATTCCAATACTTACGCAGGTTCTCTGCAATTGCATCATCTACAGCATTTGGAATTACTGAGGCAGCCTGTGCAAAATTTAATGCTGCTCTCTCTGCTTCAGAAAAAGAGGAATGCGTTTGGTAAGACCAGATATTGTCCATTTGTTCTGCAGTTGCATCATAGCGCTCTGCTGCACGAATGGTATGTGCCTGGCAATAGCGGCAACCTGCAGCATAACTGCTGATATAACCAATCAATCTTTTTAGCGCACTCGTTACTCTTCCTTTATTTTCCATCACCGCCATGTTCATTTCTATAAATGCATTTGCAATGCGTGGTCGGTGCTGCATCGTCATTACACTATTGGGACAAAAGCCAAGTGTTTCATTATAAAAATTTACCAGCTCCTGCAGTTCAGGGTCATCAATAGCAGATTTTGGTTGTACTAAAGGTTGTTGCATTTTTTATTTGGAAGTTATGTTTTTTTCTGATAATTCGCCTTTTGTAATAAATAAAAATGCACCGCAAAAAGCAGTGCATTCCATTGATCATTCATTAATTTTTTTTAGTTAGCTATAACAAAGCTTATGGCTTCCTCCCTGTAGGAAATTACTACATGTCCATTTTGCAACGCAGGAGTCCACTTCGGTCCATTTTTTATCAAGTCAATACATTCCGCAGCCGTCTTCGAACCAGTGTAATTTAGTGTTCGGATGTTTCTTATACTTCCATCTTTTTCAACCATAAATTGAACCATGATCTTATAGATCCCTGCATCCCAGCCTTCGGCAACAGGCGTAGCAAGATTAAGGTTTTTCCTTAAGTACATTCTCCAGGCATCTTGTCCGCCTGGGAATTGAGCTGGTGTTTCTACCTGCGTAAATACTTTGTTGTCCTGATGACCTGGGTCTGATGGAGTCACAATTAGCTTTCCTGTGACCACTACCTCTTCCATAGAGTTATTTACTGATTGCATTTTATCCGCATTTCTATTTGATGATGCCGAACCTGGTCGTCCCTGCACCTCAACTGTTGTCAAATCTTTAGTAGTGATGACTATGACACCATCCTTTCCTGCATCTCCATAAGTCTCAATTGCTTTTGTCCCAGTTATTACATCAATTTTTTTTATGTTTTCCGCCAGTATCAATTTTGCTTCAGCATTGTTCATTTTTTTTCCATCAACAATAAAAATGATGTTTTTCGCTCCTGTCTTATCAGCATAAGCATTGTTTTTACGCTCACTTGCGTCCATCACAATGACCTGGTCGGCACTTATCTGGTAGGCCAAATCCTCGTTGCTTTTTGTTTTTTCTGTCAACTCCTCAAAAAACCAAACACCTTTCCTTGCTTTCTCGCCGTATTTTTTCAACATTTCCGGATCATTCTTTTTATAAATGGTCACAGTTTTGGCATGTAGCTTATTCCAATTTATGTCTGCTTCATTCACAATTTTACCATCAAGGACTATCAGCACATCTTTCAACAATTGATTTTTCGTCGTAATGTTGGCCTTGAAATTTGTAATTGAAAATGAAGAATCAACAGTAGAAGTTTCTTGTACACTTGGGCTGTTGTTTATTTTTCCGGCTGAAAATTCTTTAGCCGCAGCAAAACTCACAATCGTCTTCAACACATTTTCTGCAAATGCGGTTTGTCCTTTTTCACTTAATAAATAATTTCTATCCACCGGATTAGTAATATAGCCAGCTTCAATCAATATTGCAGGTGCTTTTGATTCCTGTAATACCCAAATTCCCATTTGTCTTTGTGCAGGAAATTCAGGAGTGCTCAATCCATAATTCTGTATAAATACCTGGATAGCTGCTGAAGCAAATAGTTTACTCATAGCAACATTCGCATAACCCTCTTTTGCAACGTAAACATTCATTCCGGTTTTCAAAACCTCTCTTATGTCCTGACCTTCGATATGTATACTAATAAATAGGTCAGCATTCTGAGCATTTGCATAGTCTGCTTTCTCTCTTGGGCTTTGGTAAATGTCAGTACTCCTGGTAAGAATGATCTCTACGTTTTTGTAGTTATTTAATTCTTTTATTTTTTTTGCAAGCGCAAGGGTGAGGTCTTTTTCTTTTATACCATCTATAACGGCTCCCGCATCGGTTCCGCCATGCCCGGCATCTATCACTACTTTAATGGTTTTTTCTATTGGTAGCTGCAACGGCAACTTATCGGCTTGTAAACTAAATGCTGCAAATACAATTGCTGCCAGGGGCAAGACAAGCAACCGGCTGACATAACGGATACTTGCTTTATTTTTTTTGGTAAGCATAGCTAATCTTCTTTTTATAGGTGAGTAAAAAAAATGGTTGGAAATAGTAAACTGTTGTGTTGGATAAGTAGCGGCAAGTATCATCTGGGCAAACGCAGCGGTATCGCCATCTTCCACGGCTTTTTTATCAGCAATAAATTCATGTATCATACTTAGTTCTTTGCGCAGCAACCAGAAAACAGGATTACACCAAAAAAAGATGAGGACGATATTTACAAAAAGTTTATCTGCAGAATGATGCTCTGTAACATGCGCCAGTTCATGTTTTAAAATATGTTGTCCACCGGTAGATTCAATATCAATTTCTTTGTTCCAGAAAATATTTCTAAAAAAGGAAAAAGGGCTCGCCTTGTCTGAAACGGTAATAATATCTACTTCAGGAAAATGTTCAACAGGATTATTTCTTTTCAGCCTGAAGATCTTCATGAGCATCATAACAAATGAGACTGCAAGCATTACTACAATCAATGAATAGAATAGTAGAACAAACTGCCCTGCCGAAAATTGTTGCGCCTGGGCGTTTCCAATCATCTCCTGCATGAATGCTTCGTTTGATTGTACGGTACCCAATAATTGTATTACCGGAATTTCTGAAGAGCTGCTGTTGTAAGTAAACTTTAATAATGGGAGACTTATAGAAAGTACTACGAGGGCAAGCAGGTAAAAACGGTTGTAGCTATGGTATAATTTATTGCGTAGCATCAGCCAGTAATAACCATAAAGTATAGCGCTGCAGATGATCATTTTAGCGAGGTACCAGAGTATTGCCAACATAGTTTTTTGTTTTAAGAGAGCGAACAGGACTCTATTTATTTTTCGGATTTTAATTCTTTGAGTAAAAGTTCCAGGTCATTTACTGAAAGACTTTTTTCTTTTACCATAAAGGAGACGGCATCAGAGAAGCTTCCTTCAAAATAAGTTTTTACCAAAGTCTTCATTGTGCCTTTAGTATAAATTTCTTTTGTGATCAGTGGAAAATATTCATGCGTTCTGCCAAATACAGTGATGCCTACAAACTCTTTATCTACAAGAATCTTCACGATGGTTGCTACCGTATTGTTGTGTGGTTTAGGATCCGGCAGCTCTTCTATGATATCCCTGAGAAAAGCTTTTTCCAGTTTCCAGATCACCTGCATGATTTGCTCTTCTGCCTTGGTTAATTGTTTACTCATAATCCTGATATTATGCTGTAAAACTAAAGAGTTAGTTTTATAACTAAAAATTTAGTTATCCACATGATTAGTTGTTTAATAATTGATTGTAGAAATAAAAAAAGGGTACTGTAACAAAACAGCACCCTTTCACTTTTTGGTTTATTTATTTCGTAGGATAGCCCGATTGTGGATCAATAGAGCCATTGTATTTGTTAGAAGGTTTAATCATTGGTAATGTTTTTCCATCTGCTGATATTCTGTATGCCAATGCATTTTTTTGTGGTAGTGGCAGTGAATATAAACCAGGGCTAAACTTTTGTTCCGGGTAAAAGATTAGCCATTTTCCTGAATGATCCTGTGCTTCCATCAGCACTTTGCTATCTTTTGTAATGTTAATTTCCAGTTCACTCCCGGATATCATGGCATAGTTATTTTCATTCTCCGGCAATTTCGTTTTTTCATTTACTTCATTTATCCTGGGAAGAAGAATTGTTTCTTCAGTACCAGAGAGCCTGCTGGCTACAGGAATTCCGCCATTGCT
This sequence comes from Chitinophagales bacterium, assembly GCA_038208485.1. Classification (GTDB taxonomy): domain Bacteria; phylum Bacteroidota; class Bacteroidia; order Chitinophagales; family Chitinophagaceae; genus Ferruginibacter. Next base: position 957 of record JBBQYS010000136.1, on the reverse strand, counting down.
GCAGGGAGAAATATAGCCCCTGAAATAAGCCCCGGCTTTGACTTCAAAGCCTGGCTGTAAAACCACCTGGCTTCCGGCCTTCACAAAAACTTCAGTTTCTACAGATCCTGGAGATGTCATGGTTGCAGTAACTGTATTGCTGGCTTCGTAATACCAGTTTCCGGTTTTTACCCCCGAGATAAAAGTAGTAGCATCGCAGGCTGTTCTCCGCCCACTAAACCACATCCCTCTTCCGAAAGTAGAGGCATAAACATTTCCATTGGCATTTACTGCAAGTTCTGTTACAGGGACTTTAGGCATTCCATTGTAATAAGGCACCCAGTCAGACATAGAATATCCTCTGAAAAATACACCGAGTTCGGTGCCTACATAAACACCCTCTACAGACACAGCAAGGCCATAAGTAGGTACATTCGGAAGGCTGCCGCTCCAGTTAGTCCAGGTATCACCGGTATTGGTACTGCGCAATACTTTATTGCTAGCAGAGTATCCACCGAAGCATACATAAACTTCGCTGGAATTTGTTGGATAAGCTTCTATATCATTTACATTTAGTGTTGCTGCGGGCCAACCGCTGTTTCCGCTCTTGGTGGTCCATGTAGATGCCCTGTCACTACTAAATATCAGGTTTGTACCTGAGCTTCCATAAAGCCTGGCACTGTTGCTGGGGCAGGTGCTCAATACTCTCCTGCTGTTGGTGGCAATTGTAGTAAAACTAGTAAAAGCATTGTAACTTCTCCTGATAGAACTGCCCCCAAGGTAGACAGTATCCGGATTGTTGTAATCAATTGCTATAGATGAAAAGAATGTTACGTTGCCACCAGTCGGATCAGAATATGTACTGCCTCCATCTGTAGATTTAAAGAATCTGTCATTGATGTTCATGTAAATAGTATTGTTATCATTCGGTGCTATACCGACTCCATAACCATCGCAGCATACCACATGATTATATGT
>JBBQYS010000135.1:0-8199 GCA_038208485.1 Chitinophagales bacterium | reverse complement strand
ATCCTTGCGGACGCTGCCACCTGAAGGCAGTGCGTCTACCAATTTCGCCATCTGGGCGGTATTATAAAAATCAAACAGGAAAAAAATAATTCAATTATTCATTCCTAACTAAGTCATCCAGAATCCCGATCTGAATCGGGACACAATTCTTGCGGACGCTGCCACCTGAAGGCAGTGCGTCTACCAATTTCGCCATCTGGGCGGTATTAAAAAAATCAAACAGGAAAAAATAATACAATTATTCCTTCCTAACTAAGTCATCCAGAATCCCGATCTGAATCGGGACACAATCCTTGCGGACGCTGCCACCTGAAGGCAGTGCGTCTACCAATTTCGCCATCTGGGCGGTATTATAAAAATCAAACAGGAAAAAATAATACAATTACTCATTCCAAACTAAGTCATCCAGAATCCCGATCTGAATCGGTACACAATTCTTGCGGACGCTGCCACCTGAAGGCAGTGCGTCTACCAATTTCGCCATCTGGGCGAGAGAAAAAAACAAGCCCTGCAAAATTTGCAGGGCTAAACAAGTGCCCACGAAAGGAATCGAACCTTCACGCCCTTGCGAACGGCAGATTTTGAGTCTGCTGCGTCTACCAATTCCGCCACATGGGCCTTTAATGAACTAAGGGGCTGCAATTTAATCAGAAACTACATCCTATCCAAAACCCGCAACAAGTATTTTCTCTTGTAATAGAATTCTTTCAGTTTCAGCAAGTCTGTTTCACTCAGTTCGGCTGTATCTTTTAAAAGTATACCGGTGATACCCGTTTTCAATACTTCTTCCAGCTGATCTACAGTTTCAGTATTTTTTGCTGCATCATTGTCCGCAAAGTTTTCATTGATCTCCATCATTTCCATCAGGAAGTCAGGAGGCAGGTTGTATTTTTCATCTTCTTCTATCACATTTTTTTCTCTTAGAAAATAAGCAAGTGTCTTTTGATCATCACGAAGCGTATTATAAGCATCATTTACTTCTGCACTTTTCTGCAACATTTCTTCTTTTTCAGCCTCATCCGAACCAGTAAAAAAATCCGGGTGAAATTGTTTTTGTAATTTTTTGTACTGGTGAGAAACGTAGGTTTTATCAGCAATGGCAGGTGCCGGTTTAATGTCAAATAATTCAAAATAATTCATGAGGTAAAGGTACCATCAGCCGGATGATTTTTAAAATGTAAATTAGCCGCAGCCATTTTGAAAAAATAATATGAAAATAGGACTTATAAACGAAGGGAAAATCCCTGCTGATAGCCGGGTTGCATTTACGCCGGAGCAATGTAAATGGATCATGAAGGAATATCCTCACGTGAAATTTATGGTAGAAAGCAGTAAGCACAGGTGTTATACTGACCAGGAGTATACCAGGTCCGGGATTGAAATATCATCAGACCTCAGTGCCTGCGATCTTTTATTTGGTATAAAAGAAATTCCCATAGAAAACCTTATCCCAAGTAAAACCTATTTCTTTTTTTCTCATACTAAAAAGCTACAACCTTCTAACCGGGATATGTTTCATGATATGTTGCAAAAGAATATCACCCTCATAGATTATGAATGCATGGAGCATCCGGATGGAGCCAGGGTTTTAGGCTTTGGTTTTTTTGCCGGTGTTGTAGGTGCGCATAATGGTATGATGGCCTATGGCAAAAGAACAGGAAGTTATTCGTTAGGTCGTGTGCATGAAGTGAAATCTTTTAACCGACTTATCCATACCTATTTTGGTTTAATTATCCCTAATATAAAAATAGCTGTAACCGGCAGTGGGAGAGTGGCGCACGGTGTTTTGGAAGTCATGAATCTCCTGGGCATCCACGAAGTAGAACCCGAAGATTACCTGGAAAAAGAATTTGCATATCCTGTGTATGTTCACCTCAAAGGTGCTGATCTCTATGCCAAAAAAGATGGTACCGATTATAGCAGGAAAGAGTTCCATGCTTATCCGGAAAATTATGAATCAAATTTCCCCCGCTTTATTCCTCAAACAGATATTCTAATGAATGGAATTTACTGGGAGGAAAATATTCCAAGGTTGTTTAGTATGCCTGATCTGCAAAAGCCTGGTTTCCGCATTACAACTATTGCAGACATTACAGATGATAAAAATGGTTCCGTTCCGTGTAACCTGGGAGATTCTACCATTGAAAATCCTGTTTATGGAGTAAATAAGAAAACGGGCAATAAAACATTGCCTTACGTAGCGGGTAGTGTAGATATCATGGCGATTGGAAATTTACCCAATGAGTTACCAAGAGATGCCAGTAAATATTTTGGCGAGCAGCTCATCAAACATCTTCTTCCTTCATTGATCAACGGCATTACTTCTCCAATCATAGATGGAGCCACGATGATAAAAGATGGGAAGATTACTTCTGAATTTAAGTACCTGGAAGAATATTAATAAAAATCCCGGGTCTGAAACAGACCCGGGATTTTTTATTTACCAACTGATCAATTTACCTGATCAGTAAAACTGTGCCTTTTTGTTCTATGGTTTTACCATCCTTATCTGTTCCTTTCAGTATCCATACATAAGCTCCACCAGCCTGTGGTTTACCCTGGAAGGTTCCATCCCAACCTTTCAGCCACTTATTGGTTTCAAAAACGAGTTGTCCGTAGCGGTTAAACACCCTGAAATATTCAGTTTTTACAATACCTGCAGGCACTGCACGGAAGACATCATTCCTGCCATCATTGTTTGGTGTAAAGGCATTTGGCGTATAATAAGTAGGGCCATTATATACTTTAATGAAGACAGTATCATAACCAAGGCAACCGATGACATCCCGAACTACAAGCGTAAACCTCGTGTCTTTAGAAAGAGTGGCCACCGGGTTTTGTACGTTTGCATTTGCTAATGGAGCTGTTGGCGTCCAGTTGTATTGTGCACCACCGCTGCCGAACAACTGGTGCCGCTGACCGGTAACAGCTATGGTGTCATTTCCTGCAAATGCTTCTACCTTCGGCCTTACTGTAACCCTCACGTCATCTGTTGGTTTGAAATTACAGCCATAATTATCAGAAACTGTAAGTGTATAAAGCGTGCTACTTCCGGCAGGTGGTTTAGCTACTACAACACTGCTGTCTATCCTGTCCAGGTTTATAGCAGGAGACCATGCAAAGCTAATAGGTCCTGATAAATTGGTTGCAGTGCCTATAAGCGTAGTAGAATCGTTAGGACAAATTATTACATCCGGTCCGGCATTTGGTATTGGTTTGGCTAAGACATTTACTATTACATCATCCTGCCTTGTACATACACCCCATGTAGCATTAAGCCTGTAAGTGGTAGTATCTTTAGGTGTAGCTACAGGGTTTTTTACGTTGGTGTTGCTGAGTGTACTGAATGCAGCGGAAGGGGTGGCAGTCCATACAAATCCGGTAGTTGCATCGTTTGTCTGTGGCTGCAGCGTGATAGAACTACCAATACAAACCGTTGTATCATTCCCAAGAGTCAGGCGCATGGTATCCAATAGCTGAACAGTAACCGAAGTTGTAGCAATACAACCATTCGCATCTTTCACTTTCACGTTGTTGAAAGTTCCAATATTTGGTGCTATGAAAGTATTGCTGGCCTGGAAAGTTGTACCATCTAATGAATAAGTATAAGGAGAAGTACCTGCATTTCCTGTCACTTGTACTGTTCCATCATTTCCATTACAGGTAGCAGCTATGGTATTAGAGGCAGAGGCTGTAAGTAACGTTGGTTCTGTAATGCTGATACTCGTATCTTTTGTACAACCTACATTGTCTTTTATGGTAAAAGTATAGGTGCCTGCTGCAAGGCCTGTAATCGTACTGGAAGTTTGGTAAGTGGTACCGGGTTGGAGTAAATAAGTATATGGTCCCACACCGCCGGTTGGTGTAAACGTAACCGTTCCATCACTGTTTCCATTACACAAAGCATTTGTTTTTGTCGCTGGTACAAAGATGGGCGGATTGGTAGTAAGTATAAAACTCCCGGTTCCTGTACAACCATTGGCATCAGTAAAACTGTAAGTATAATTCCCAGGAGCCAGGTTGCTAAATGTTGGACTGGTTTGAGGAGTAGTAGAAGGTACCAATACGAAACTATAAGGTCCTACACCACTTGTTGGATTGATCGTAACCATGCCATCATTGATATTAGCACATAGTGGATTGGTTGTAGTGGTGGTAGAAGTCAGGAAAGGCCCTGCTGTTACCACAGGATTATTCGTTACTGTACCCATACAACCGGAAGCGGTAACGAAACTGATGGTATAAGTTCCCGGTGCCAAACCTGTAAATGTTGGACTTGCCTGGCTGACATTTCCGGGGTTTAAAGTAAATGTAAACGGACCTGTTCCCTGCGGATCCACCGTTACCGTTCCATCATTTACTGTAGGGCAACTAGTCGCCGTAGCAGTTGCTGTTCCTGTAAGGGCAGGTCCGGCTGCAACTGTAATAGGACCAATATTGGAACTGGTACAACCGCTGGCAGTTGTAAATGTTGCAGTATAGTTTCCTGCTGCTACACCTGTAAAAATTGCACTTGTTTGTGTGATATTTCCGGGGTTCAACGTATATGTAAATGATCCTGTACCAGGAGCGGAAATGGTAATAGTACCATCATTTACACCAGGGCAGTTTGTAGCTGTGCTGGTTGCAGTACCTGTCAGTGTTGGGCCCGGAGCAATTACCATGTTTGAGATTGTACCGGTACAACCTGTAGCATTGGTAAATGTTACAGCATATGTTCCTGCAGCAAGGTTGGTATATACATTGTTATTTACCTGGCTCACATTCCCCGGGTTAAGTACATAAGTATAGTTCCCTGCCGGGTTTGGAGTAATGGTGATTGATCCGTCAGAAGCGCCGTTACAACTCGTATTGGTCCTCGTAAATGAACCCGCAAGCGCAGGACCTGCTGCTATTGTTATTGGGCCAATATTAGAACTGGCACATCCGCTGGCATTGGTATAAGTTGCATTATAAGTTCCCGCTGCCAGTCCGGTAAATGTCGCACTGGATTGGGTAATATTTCCCGGATTTAAGGTATAAGTAAATGGTCCTGCACCTCCACCGGGAGTAATCGTAATTGTACCATCATTTACACCCGGACAAGTTGTAGCTGTAGTAGCAGCTGTACCAGACCCTGAGGTGCCAGCGCCAACAGTAAGCGTAACAGAACCTGTGCAACCAACATTATCCGTAACAGCTACCGTATGAGAACCGGCAGCTACGTTTGTGAAGACATTACTTGTTTGTGCAATACCTCCATCCAGAACATAACTGAAAGGAGCAGTACCGTTATTCACTGTGATGGTGATCGATCCATCAGATGCTGTTGTACAGCTGGTTGCTGTAGAAGTTTGAGTAATAGATAAGCCGGCTCCACCACTTACAGTCCGGGTAACTGTACCAATACAACCATTAGCATCCCTTACCGTAATAGTGTAAGTTCCCGGAGCCAGGCCGGTAAAGGTATTGCTTGCCTGTGCAGGGTTTGCACCCAGTTGGTAGGTAAATGGAGCTGTTCCATTAGAAGGCGTAACTACTATAGAACCATTATTGGAGGTAGCACATGCCGAATTAAAAACTGTTGATGTTAAAGATACCCCTGAGCCAGACGTGACAGTCCTTGTAATGGTAACCGTACAACCTCTCGAATCAGTAATAAGAATAGTATGGCTACCCGAAGGAACATTATTGAATGTGCCGGAAGCCTGCGGTGCACCACCATCCAATGCATAAGTATATGGTCCTACACCACCAGAACCTGTAGCTGTTATAGAACCATTGCTTGCTCCTGCGCAGGCAGTAGGTGTGCTGGTAGATGAGCCGGAGATATTCGAACCCGGGGTGATAATAGTGGTAATACTTCCTGAGCATCCTGCATTATCATTAATGGTAATGGTGTAAGTGCCGGGATTCAGGTTGCTGAAAGTATTGCTCGCCTGTGCTGGTCCTCCATTGAGTGAATAAGTGTAAGGGGCAGTACCTGTAGTTGGGGTTACTGTAATACTCCCATTGGCCACACCGGGGCAACTTGCATTTGTTTTTGTAAATGTTGCCGTTAGCGATGCTGTTACAGTTATCACCACAGTCACCTCTCCAAAACAACCATTTACGTCAGTTGCCCGTACCAGGTATGTGCCGGGAGCCAAACCAGTAAATGTAGCAGTTGTCTGGCTTGGTCCTCCATTTATTTGAAATGTATAAGGTGCAACACCCGTTGATGGAGTAGCCGTAAGGGTACCATTATTATTTCCACAAGAAGCGTTCATGCTAGTCGCCGTCACAGGCAATCGGGAGGGACTTACATAAACTGTATCCTGGCTGATGAGAAAATTTGCTGGGTTTATGGGGTCCTGGTAAGTTGTTTTTACAACAAAAAATGTTGGGGTTGTACCGGGCGCACAAACATTATTAAATGTCCAGCCAAAGGTAGCAGGGCTAAGCCTGGTAGTATCACCGGTGGCTACCACAGTTCCAGATGCATCCAGTAGTTGAAGACTACGGTATAGAGACGGACCTTGAGAAGGTATAAACCTCCAGGTCTCATTCATACCAATACTCCCCCAGGGTGGATCTGTCATAAATCTGCCTGGCGCCATTAAACCCTTGCTCCTGGTAAAATCCTGTATACCTACCATACTGCGGGCCCCCTGCCAGGTAGTGCATAGCTGCTTGTCTACGATAATTACTTCAATAATATTTGTAGTTTCATTTAAAACAATTTGGTGTGTATTTTCTATTAAAGAAGCGCAATCAAATAAAGGCACTTTATAAAAAGAAAGTATCCATTTACGGTTTGGCGCAGTGCCTGATACGTTATATTTAATTTGTTGAGTAGGGGAAGTAATATAAGCAGGGTTTAGATCATGGTAGGGTCCCATTATTAGTGCCCGGTCATATTGGACATTAGGAAGATTGCCCCTGTCTTGATAATGACTAAATGCAGTAGTCAATGAAACGTCAAACGATACATATCCATTGGTACTTGCTATGAGTGAATTATAGGGTACACCGTAAAAATTAAAAGTAAAAGGAAGCGTAATAACAGTTGAATACCTGTCATCTATAGTAAGACTGGTAGACGGACCAGGCGCACCGGGAGGAACCTGGGGGTAACAGGATGATACCTGTGGCGTACTCTGGGTAACCACGTAATCGGAGGCTTGTGCCCTGATATCAGGTATAACAACTGATAAAGCGCTGATACAATTATTCCCACAACCCAGCACTGTATCAATACTACAGGTATAACTAAGGTTTTGGGATTTTGCAGTTAGGGTAAATGTGAGTAAAATAAAAAGAGATAAAAATATTCTCATGTATGGATTTAATTATTTAGTTTGATTACTAAAAAAACCGGCTTTAAAGTTAACAATTATATGTTATAAAAATAATTTACAAAGCGATATTGTAAAGATGTAGTTGAATAGAATAAATATTTGGTGTAAACTCGGGTTGCAACTTGTCCCAGGAGGAACCCTGGGAATTTATTTGTCATCAAGTCGAACTTCTTCGAGGAGAATCTTGCTCCACCCCTAGTTTGTGGCACACGAAACAATATTACTTCGTATTTTTTCATATGTACCAATAAAGAAAATCTTACACAGAAATTAATTTTACTGCTAAGATTCATGAATTTAAACACCTGCTAAAAGATGACACAAATAAAAATTTGATAGTGAGTTATCTCAAAGAACTTTCATTAAAGGAATTAATAAGAGTTTATGGATTTATTATCATGCCTAATCACATACATTTAATCTGGCAACAATTGCAATTTAATGGAAAAGAAACAGCACAGGGAAGTTTTTTAAAATATACAGCGCATGAGTTTATAAAAACATTAAAAGCACAAGGGAGGTCAAAAGTGTATGAAGTAATTGCAGCTAATAAGAAACATCAGATTGGCAACGAGATAATTTGAGTGTGGAAATTTATAGCAGGGGAGTAGCCAGGCAAAAATTAGATTATATTCATGTCAATCCTATAAATAAAAAGTGGCTGCTTGCTAAGGATAATTTAAGATATTATTATTCTTCAGCCCGGTTTTATGAAACAGGTCTGGATGAATTTGGATTTTTACATAATTTGTTTCATGTATTTGATGGAGACTAAGAAGAATTGTTTCGTGTGCCACGAACCAAGGCGAGGAAGCTGCCCTCTTTGATTCTTAATAACTTTGGCGCTATTGCTTATAGAACAACAACCTCAGTCGGAGGG
>JBBQYS010000134.1:0-8309 GCA_038208485.1 Chitinophagales bacterium | reverse complement strand
GGGTTAGTTTTGCGGCAGCATTACTAATATCTAATGTGCCGGGTATAATGATATTTTTGTAAATGACCACGGCACCGCTGCCAGTGTTGTTGATGTTTACATCTTCCAGGTTTAAAGTACCCGAACCTGTGAGCGTCTGGTCGGAAGCTGCTGCCCCAGAAAATACGAGATCTCCAACAAGTGAGGTGCTTCCGTTATTATTAAAGGTCCCATCAATTGTTACATTTCCTTTTACATTATAACCTGTACCAATATTTAAGGCATCACCAAAATTATTTAATGTGTTCCCGACCCTCAAAGTCATATTGCCATCCACTCTAACTGTAGCATTCGAGTTGATATTTAAAAAACTAATAAAGCCGGGCCCTGCTCCACCAACATCAAAATTACCATACACGATTACAGGATTATTAGCTCCCATCATTGTGAAAGTGCTAAAGCTAGGTGCTCCGGCATTAAAACCTGAAGAATAAGTATTGCCTGGCACCGCATTTTCCAATGTCAGGTTTGGGTAATACATGCCCGTCGTAGTGGTTGACGATGCAAAACCAATTGAAGCGGTGGCTGCACTTTCATAACGATAAATCCAGTTAGCAGCTGCAGGAATATTTATAATCCCGGTTTCATAGTTGTCGCGGTAAACAGCGGCTGAAGATGTATTCGTTTTAATAATGGTAGCTCCTGCCGAAATCTTCCAGGTTGCCCCGTTCAAGAAACTAACAGAACTTGAACTATTTGCACCATCTTTAAACGTTCCGTCAATTATAAGGTCGGCTCCAGTAAGCCCATTCAACATCTCCAATTTTGCGCTTGAATTTATTGAAAGAGTGCCACCAGAATTAACATTCACTGAGTTCTCCTTCACGGCTACGTCTAAAGTGATGTTATGTCCACTCCTTATAATTGCCCCGTCGCAATTAAGCGAGGTAGGATAAGTACAGGTAGTCACTGCCCCTGTTCCTGTAATATCATCACCCATCGTCCATGAGCCCGGGGTAGACCAGTTACCCAAACCTACATTTGAAAAATAGTATTTTTTTGTAGGGTATGTAAACTGTGCAGCATTTGAATATTGCGTGCAGGTTATGCTCATATTTGTTTTTGAAACAGCACAATAAAATTGAAAATAACGCAGGTTAGCAAGATTTCCGGTAATGGTAAGGGTATCAGTATTTGTTCCACTAGCACCCGGAATGTTACCACTCACCAATTGCCATCCCGTCATAGTTGCAGGATCATTATAATACCAGGCGCGGGCACTCACAGGAGCAGGGGTAGCTGTAGCAGCAACTATAAATCTTAGCGGTCCACAAGAAACATCCGAAGGTGAAGAAGTGATGGTAACATTAGATCCTCCAACAGTATAAGGCGCAATGCTCAGGTTATCACAGTTTTCCGTTGTTGATATTGACCAATCTCCAGCAGTATATGTAGTACTTGGTATTGTTGGTGCTGTGGTAATAGATTTCCTGCTTTGGCTAAAACCTGGCGCACTTGAGCCTCCATAATTAGGATTTGGTACATAATCAATATCAGTGCCGTTTTTCCGGAGATAAATACGGTCATTACCATTGAAACCACCTGCAGTAGGGAAATCAAGGTCGGGCGACACCCCACCACAAATAGTACCATTGCCTATTTTAAGCAAATAGGTTGCTCCGCTGGCAATAGAACCCGTTAAAGTATAATCATTATCAGTACTGACACCCGTTCTAATCCTAACCACATAGGTATTAGGTGACCCAAATGTTACCAGGGATGCAGTACCATTAAATATTTCGATATAGCCCAAGCTGCCCGATTTAGCATCGTACACTTCAGATATCGATATATCATTTACAGTACTTCCGCTTCCAGATACCCCGCATGTTCCAGTACTTGTGGTTAATGTAAAGTTACCTGCTGATTCCGCAGGACAAGTGCCTAGTAATACAGACACTTTACCAACTCCCACACCTGCTGGCACTTTTGCCTGGATTAGTGTAGCACTAACAATGTTGAATGCCGTAGCATTTACCCCGCCAAATTTAACACCCGTTGCAGGTAAGAACCCGGTGCCGGTAATGTTAACCCAGGTACCCTGAGGTCCACTAGTAGGAGTAAAATTGGTGATGGTACCGGTGGAAGTACATGGGTTATAGCAAGCCCACGAAATATCGTCCACAGTCAACTGCCCGCTACTTCCATTTATCTGTTTAATAGAAATTTGCACATTTCCCAAAATATTTACAACTGCCGTAAAGGTTTGCGTAGAAGTTGGACTGCCAGAAATTATGCCCACTGAAACCCCGTTTACTTGAACATCGGCATTTAAAGCAGATGAGAATGCTCTTTCGTATTTAAAGGATAAAATACCACAACCACCGCTGGTAATTGGTGATACAATATTAGCAGTAGCATTACTTGCAAGTGTTAATGCTCTTCCGTTGATATTAAGATCAGTTCGGGTTTGAACAGATGTCCATGGAAGACCTAAATCTCCGGTCCAATTTACGTTGGCGTAAGTAGAAGTGGATGCCCCAATATTTGTAAAGCTTTCGCTACCGCAAGGTCCCTGATTCACTGTTAAAATCGCAGAATTTGAAATCACGGCTACACAAGGCGTTGCAGCTCCAATCAAACAACGATATTCATTATCATTCAACGAAACGTTTGTCGGATTGATCGTTAAAGTATTTGAAGTTGTACCGCTGTAAGGTGCAGCTGCCGGTACAGAAACCCACGCAACGCCATTATAAATCTGCCACTGGAAAGATGTGAAATTGGTGGCAGCAACTGTAAATATAGCCGCAGTTGGTGAACTAACCGTTACATCTACAGGCTGCGTTGAAATAGCAGCTTGAGTATTTATAACAACTCCATAAGCAGCGCTGGCAGTACTCCAACAACCACTCACCAGCGTTCTTACAAAATAATTACCACTTGTAACAACGGTATAGGCTGCAGTGGTTGGGTTCGTAATAACAGTACCAGTAGCGGAGGTCTGCCAATAAATATTGGCAGCAGGTGCACTGTAACTCAAGTTTGTGCTGCCACATGCAGGAGTGGTACCTGAAATTGTGCCTGATGGTGTGGTTGCATTCGTTACTATAACTGTGAGTACCCGCGGCGCACTTGGCCCACAGTTATTATTAGCTGTTACTGTAATGTCGCCACCTGTTGTGCCCGATGTTACTGTGATAGAATTCGTAGTGCTGGTACCTGAAAATCCTGAAGGCAGGGTCCATGTATAACTGGTGGCACCGACAACACCCAAAATTGAATAAGTCAGAGAAGCAGTGTTGGCACATACTGTCGTACTACCGGTAATAGTGCCAGGTTGAATGGGTACTGCGGTATTACCCGTTACTGCAATGGTGAAGTTTGAAGATTCTGCGGTAGAGTTAAAAGCAAGTACTCTTATAAAATAAGTTCTACCTGCAATAAAACCAGCGTTTGTAAGTACTTCTGGCATACTGGTGGTAGTAGAAGTAGCAAATGTTGTAGTGGTAGTAGGACAAGCATTTAATTGGTCATACACATTAATGTCTATATCTCCTGTAAATCCTCCAACAGTAACGGTGTGAGATCCTGAACAGATTGCTGTGAATTTATACCACACATCTTTACTCGTGAAGGGAGCCGTAACCGTTGAGGCAACCATAGTACCATTCGTAGCCGCAGCGTTAATGACCAAGTTAACAGCATTTGCACACAAATCATTCGGTGGTGGAGGCGTGTATACGGCACCAGCATTTCCAATCACCAATTTATTTGTACCAGTATTTAAAGCAATGCCTGCTACATTTTTGGTTTGGCCAGACATAGCTCCTATTGGTGTAATGTTGTAGTTAGGTCCGGCGGTAAAATTGCCTAGCTCCCCTGTACCTGTAGTTACATAACTTCCAGCTTGATTGCCTATATTCCAATTAAAATCAACGGTAGCAACTGCACCTGCTCCTCCACTTAAAACGGTCCACTGTAGTATAACAATTCTACTTGCATCAAAAACGGCATTATCGATAGTTGCACTCGACCTTACTGACAGATCATTCGTTGTACCTGTGTTAGCAATATTTAGTGGCGTGTAAGAAATAAGCGAGTTACCTACAGGGAAAAATTTAGCTGTTGAACTAACGCCGTTTAGTTTCAACACTCCGGTACTAGCCGTTACAATAAAATTAGTAGCGCTGTTTCCAGTTATCGTTCCCCCGTTACCGATAGTTAAGGTATTGGCACCAACTATTATTTTACCAACAGTAAGTGCCAGCGTTAAATTGCAAGTAACATCATTAGCGATAGTGAGGTTAGCGGCATTATTTAAAGTGAGGTAATCAAACGTAGTAGTACCTGTAATTGTTTGTGCACTGCTTCCATTAAAAGTTACTAATCGCACATTGGGCGAAAATGTTCCAGCCCCTTTTACCCAGTTGCCTGCAACAAACATATCACCACCAATTGCATTACCTAAAGACAAATTGCCGTTTATTGTTGCATTGCGTCCTACAGCTACCGATCCACTTTTATTTCCACTACCACCATAATCCATATACATGGATGCAGGAGCGGCGGCAATTGTCAGGTCACGGGCCAACGCAAGCGCCTGTGAATAAGGAGTAACACCGGTATTTGGTATATCCAGAATAGTACTTCCCGTAACCAACACATCATTCGGATATCCAGGCGTTGTTCCTATTGTTCCTGAACCTGCCGTCCATTCTAACCCTCTTCCATAATATCCACCGGTATTGTATCTCAACAATGAACTGGCTCCATAAACTGGACTAGTAACAGATATATAACCGTTGGCTTCCATAGCCAATGTACCCGAAATGGTCATGCCATTCGTACTTATAAATCCTCCATATAAAGTAAGGGAACCTGTGGTGGGTATTGATCGGGCCCCATCACTTAAATTGACATTAGTGCCCGTATTCACCTGCACATTTTCGGGCGAATTGGTAGCAGGCCAGAATCGTTGGCCGGCAGTAATACCGTATGGACCAGGGCCGCTGTTAAATACAAGATAACTACCTGTAGCGGCATAGACAAAGTTGTTGCTTCCATTTGCGTAACCACTACCATCTACTTGAAAGGTACCGTTAACCGTGGTGGTGCCATCATTTGTATATGTGGCGTCAGCAATCAAAGCTCTTCCTGTATTGATAGTGGTAGAAGTTCCCGCATTTCGTATAACTGCTGCTGTAAGCGTTACAGTGGTATTTATTATTACATTATCGCCGTTACCCGGCACTGCATTCTTGTCCCAGGTTGAAGCCACATTCCAATTAGTATTAGCTACTGATGTGTAAATAGCAGGGCTCACATTTACCCTCACTTCATTACTTGTAATATTACCGCAAGCAAACGTACTAATGCAAACAACATAATACGTACCTGAAGTTGCAAAATTCGGCGTGTATGTAGTTGTAGTAGTAGCTAAAGATGTTCCATAAGGCCCACCGGACACCGTTCCGTAATACCATTGCCTGCTGGTTGGAGTTGATTGTTCGGTAACTGTAAGAGCAGTGCCGTTTGAGAGGGCAGGAATATTTTGAGTGGCAATTGGTGCAACACTATTTGCCGCAAGATTAACAGTAAGGTTGGCTCCATTATTAGCGCCAGTAACTGCAGGACCGTTTGATACAACCCTAATTCGATAACCTGTACCTGTTGCAGTGGCCGCTGGTATAGTTGCACTGATAGTGCCAGCATTGGCATCACTTACCAGAGTTCCTATTGCAATTGGAGCTGCAAAACTACCTCCGCCGTTTGATAATTGTGCCGTGTAGGTATTAGAAGTAAATGTACCTACGCTTGTAAAATCTACAGAAACTGCAGTTCCAGTTGAATTAGTTATACAGAAAGGGGAACCTGTAATTGTTGTTGATGTGGTAATAGTGTTAGTTGAAGCAAATGTTCCTGCAATGCTAATATCATCCAATCCAAATTCATCTCTTGAACCAGTACCCGCCACATCGGCACTAGACCATCGAATATAGTAATCGTTTCCTGGTGCAACTGCCAAACCCGTAATACTAGTTGTTCGTGAAGGTGCGCTCCCAACAATTACCCAACCAAGAGCATCAGCTGTAGTCGTAGACGTGTAGTCTAACGCTCCAATGTTAACATAGGAAACACCATCAACAGAATGTGAAAAATTAAATGAATTGGATCGGCCCTCGTCGTTACGAATAAATAAATTGTAGGATATAGATAAAGTATTAATATCAGTAGTCCCATTATTACGAATTCGCAAAGTCAATGTCCCAGGTGCAAAATCGCTTCCACCTGGCTGAATCATAAAACTAGGGTTTGAAACTGAACCAGGAGTACCGGTATATGCGTAAAATCCTCCTGTAGTCACGGCGACTGCAGTAATTCCTCTAGTATAATCAGTACTAGCTGTTGTTCTTGTTGCACCAAAAGCTAAAGAACCATCGCTCCAACCAGTTGCTGCCCAGGCATTAGAATTAAGCAAACCCGCAGTTGTTGGAGCCGGAGAGAAACCCGTACCAGTATAAGCAGAAGATGGGTTGCTACCTACGGTTACTTGAGTTGCCGCCGAGAAATCAATAATCGTTGAAGGTGATCCATTAGTCAGGGAAACTTGCCCAGAACCAACTAAAGGAAAAAATAACACGGCAGAATAAACAATCAAGTAAAATTTCTTCATAAATATCCAATTAAATAACGTCATCACCCAACAACAGCTCATCGCCATATTAGGTTTATTAAAAAATATTTTAAATCTCTTTGCTGGTAATCCCGGCAGCAATTGGCATACCGGTAAATGGTTGCTATCCGCAGCGGAAAATAATAGGATTGGAAAGTTTAGATGGGAGGAGGATAAGCGTTCTTAAATACAAAAACAAATATAACTGTTTTACCTGTTGTAATGGCAGCGGGTTATTAATAAATTGTAAACACCGGGATAATAGATAATTTTTAATTGATAATTGAAAATTATACGTCTCTTATATAGGTTTAATAAATAATGGATGGCCGATGAAAAATCTCAATTTTTAATTTTGAATTTTGAATTCCTAACGGGTTACAATAATTCAGCAATATCTCTGAAATGCCGTGCATACTCCTTTACATAACTTTTATGTTGTGGATATTTTCCGTGAAGTTTTGTCCGGGCGGCATTAAGTAATTGTAATGCCTGCATTGCATTGGTCTCATTATAAAATGCAGCTGCGAAATCCGGTGCATTTTTAAGTGGCTTGATGAATACAGCATGTGCATAATAATTAAATGGCAGCACTACCCTGCCGGGCGAAAAATAAATGGCTTCGTTTGCTACGGTTTCAAAATACAAGGCTGACCATTCGAGCATTTGCTTCAATCTTGCTTTCAATTCAGTCTCGTTCTCCGCATTTGCAGGATGTTTCCGCCAGCGATTTATTTTTTCAGCAAATAACTCATTGGCGGGGTCATCGCTTTCAATTTTTTTCAGCACCCAAAATATTGGCAAAGAATCATTGTTTCCAGCAATGGTTGTGAGCAGGCGTAACTTGTTTGCCTTGTAAGACTGGAGGCTTGCGATATATAATTCAAAACCAGGCAGCGCAGATTTTACAATTAATTTTTTATCCTGAAATAATTCCCAGGAGCCTGGCGCATCAAAATAATGATCGGGTTCTGTAAAACTTCCATCTTTTTTAAACTGCAACAAACGCAGCCCATACAATCGCACCAGCGAATCCTGTACCGGCCCATAATTTTGAAGTTGCTGTTGGCTTAATGCTGCTTCATCTGGGTATAAAATGATCCAGTTGCCAGTAACGGCTTTTTTTACGGCGCTTTCTTCACCGTTAATATTACAAGATACAAGAACTAGTAAACAGCATACATAACAAAGCAGTTTCATCGTTTCGGATTTATCAAATAAAAATAAGGGTTTCTCCCAGAAACCTGTGGGCGTTTGCGGCGCTAGCCTTTTGTGCGTAGCAGAACCCCGCAGCGTTTCGTACACAACAAAAAAAACTTCCTAATCAAAACGCTTCCATGTCTTGCGTTCTTCACAAACCCATGCCGCAGACGCTGAAAGGTTTTTTCCAGAAACCTGTGGGCGTTTGCGGCGCCAGCCATTTGTGCGTGGCAGAACTCCGCAGCGTTTCAATTGCAAATCCAAAAAAAATAACTTCCTAATCAAAACGCTTCCAGGTCTTGCCATCGCACGAACCCACACCGCAGACACTGAAAGGTTTTTCCCAGAAACCTGTGGGCGTTTGCGGCGCAGGCAAGGTAGCCGAGCAAAACCCCGCAGCGTTTCCAACACAGAACCAACCTAACCATTCTAAATAACAACTGTACAAATGAAA
>JBBQYS010000133.1:0-8430 GCA_038208485.1 Chitinophagales bacterium | reverse complement strand
CTTCCGCAGGTAGATAATCAAAGGAATATTGTTGTTCACAAAAAACCTGTTCAAATATAAATGTGTCTGATTGATCTTTCCTGAACAAGACAGTATTAGAAAAAGCACCTTTTTTTATTTTATGATACCCGTTTTTAGAACTGAGGAGTGAAATGAATATTTCCAAACCATTGAAGACGCCAAAAAACCTGATGAGGTTGATTAATTTAATGGTCTGAAGTCCGAATTTTCTCAAATGAAAGGATTTATAGATCATTTTTTCTGCAAAGGTTTTCACCGCAAATGTCAAAATGATCTTACTATTAAAAGCGCAAAGATATTATTTGAAAGCATAACAGATGTAGCATAGTCGTATTTGAATGTTTTCTATCATCGGGATGATCTATTTTTACCAAAAACAAATTTAGCTTTTAAGTATAATTCTTCATATTTGTAATTTAATGAGTGTTCTTATTTCAATTTGTATCCCCGCTTACCAAAACCCGGAATTGATTGCACGGTTGCTAAATTCAATCGTCATTCAATCTTTCAGAAATTTTGAAGTTATTGTAACAGACGATTCTCCTGGTAATGCTATAGAATTAATTTGCCATTCATTTACAGAAAAATTCAAAATTCAATATTATAAAAATCCTGTTGCCCTTGGTTCTCCGGCCAACTGGAATGCAGCTATAGCAATGGCCAGTGGTGAATGGATCAAAATAATGCACCATGATGATTGGTTCGACGGAAGTGAAGCATTGGCTGCTTTTGCTGAAAAGGCAAATCACGATGAAGGAAATTTTATTTTTTCCGGCTATAACCTGGTCAATGAAAATGGGCATATTACACCTATTAGTATTTCCGGGAGCACTTTGTCAGCAATTAGAAAAGATCCATTGCATCTTTTCAAAAAAAATTATTTAGGCCACCCCAGTACCAGTTTGATAAAAAGAGAACATCATCTGTCCTACGATGAACAGATAAAATGGGTAGTCGATTTTGAGTTTTATATCCGCAGTTTACAAAATGAACAGCTGGTATACATAGACAAGTTGCTCGTGAATTTAGGATTGGGAAAACACCAGGTGACATCTGAAGCGTTCAGAAATGCAGAAGTCGAAATTCCTGAGAATCTATATTTACTCAATAAACTTGGTGTTGAAATATTCAAGAATATTTATGTGTATGATTATTATTGGAGACTGATCAGGAACCTGGAAGTCAGGAAGATTTCTGATGTAGAAAAATTTGCAGCAGGCAATCAAATACCTTCAGAATTTTCAGAAATGATGAAATTTCAATTTAAGTTTCCTTTAAAACTTTTACAAAATGGTTTATTTTCAAAATCATTGATGGGAATCAGTTACATAAAGCATAGATTTAAACCAGGTATTTAATTGAAGATTCAGGATTCTTTTTACAATGATGAGAATAGCTATCAACTGCTGGATATTAAGAAACAAACAGCCCGACGGTATTGGGTATTTTACTATTAATACCATTCCCTTATTGATCAAAGAACACCCGGAGGTTGAATTCCTGATCCTTTGTGATAAGAACTTTTCAGAAAATTATTTCGACTACCCCAACGCTAAACTTTGTAAAATCTTTCCTCCCTATAGGCACCCCTTACTTTATATTTATTATTTGGAATTTGTCTTGCCCGGGTTTCTGACAAAGAGCAAAGCCGATCTGTTCCTTTCTACGGATGGATTTTTGAGCCTGCGTAGCAATTGCCCGCAGGTACCGGTAATGCACGATATTAATTTTGTTCATAATCCGGAGAATATGGACATAAAGAACAAGATTTATTACAATTATTTTTTCAAAAAATTTGTAGCAAAAGCCAGTAGAATACTTGCTATTTCTCACTATACCAAAACTGACCTCGTTAAGACTTATAAGACTCCTGAAGAAAAAATTGATGTCATGTATATTTCTCCGGGGTCAAGGTTCTCTCCAATTTCTTCTGAACAAAGAGAACTTACAAAAGCTAAGTATACTCAAGGTGAAGAATATTTCTTTTTTGTTGGAACGCTTTTACCAAGAAAGAACCTGAAGAGACTTATCCTGGCATTCGAGGATTTTAAAATTAACACCGGTTCTTTCTTCAAATTGGTTTTAGCAGGATCCATTTTATGGAAAGCTTCAGAATTGGAAGAGGTATACAATAATAGTAAGTACAAATCAGATATTGTATTTGCCGGAAGAGTTTCTGATGTTGTTCTGAATGATTTGCTGGCATCTGCATTTGCCTTGTGTTTCATTTCTCTTTTTGAAGGTTTTGGATTGCCGGTTATTGAGGCCATGCATTGTGAGACTCCGGTTATTTGTTCAAATGTTTCATCTCTGCCAGAAGTAGGAGGGGAAGCTGTTTTGTATGTAGATCCTTATGATATTTCTAGCATTTCATCTGCTATGGCAATTTTGGTTCACGATCCTGAATTGAGAGACACGCTTGTGGAAAAAGGAAAATCACAGAAACTAAAATTTACGCCTGAAAATACAACAAAAGTTATGTGGGAATGCCTGATGAAAGTATCTGATGCTGAAGTATAGCAACAAAAAAAACTGCCGTTTTTTTTTGACAGTTTATTAGGTGTAGAATTATAGGTAGCTCGGGCCTTTGTTCAAAAATTCAAGTAGTATTATTTACAAGTAATAATCGAACATTTAAAATTAATGAACAAAATATTCTCTTTAAATTCTATTTTGTAAGTGTAGCTTTTTTCAAATAACTGTAGAATTCTTGTCTTTTTGAGGTAAGAATTAAGTAAATCAATCAAAAGAGTTTCTTTAAAAAAACTTATTACACGTGAAAATCAACCTGTTTTTTTTCTACTTTTTATTATGCCTTTTGTCCACTGATTGTTTTGGCCAGAAGGGAAATTTAGAGTTTCAGCAAATGACCCAGGCTCAGTCTCTGCCAAGTAATGAAACTTATTTCATTTTCAAGGATTCAAAAGGCTTTCTCTGGATAGCTACTGACCAGGGTGTGGTAAAATGTTCTGGTACAAAAATGGAAAGAGTTCCTCTGCCTCATAATGTTGTATTCAAAATCAAGGAAGACAGGTTTGGCAGAATTTGGTTTTTTCCTAAAAGTGGTATACTGAGTTATTATGAAAATGGGAGGGTTAAATTGTTCCGTCATGAAAAATTACGTTCTACCATTTCAGATGATATTTTAATAACAGATGCTTTCATATCTGATGATATGGATATTTATGTAAACTCAGCTACTTCAAACAATTATATTCTAAATACCTCAGGAAAAGTAAAAAGCTTTAATTATAAAACAAATAAGGGAGGCGACACATTAAAAATTAATATTGAAAAATTTGGTCCAGATAATTACTTCGCTTCAATTAATCACCTCTCAGATTTTCATAACCATATCAGTGTAAACATTCCATTTTTCCATAAAGTCTATAATATTGCTCAAAATTCCGGACCTATTCAATTTTATGGAAGTATCAGGGTAAAAAAAGCCATTTTCCTCTACATTGGTACCTGGGTTATTAAATTTTTATCAGATGGCAGTTATTTGATGCATGATTTTAAAGCAAATATTTATTCAATTCATCAAGATGGAAATAATATATGGATTGCTTTACAGAAAGGTGGGGCACTGCTTTTAGATGAAAACCTTAATTTGATTAGTGACGAACCTATCTTAAAAAACCTTAGTGTATCATCAATAGAAATAGATAATGAAGGTGGTATCTGGTTTGCAACACTAGAAAAAGGGGTATTTTATAACAAAAGCAGAAATTTACATCAAGTATACCTTGATGGCCAGGAAGGTAAGGCTGTATCCAGAATTTATGTAAAAGATAATCAATTTCTTTACGCAACAACAGATGGAGTTTTCCAGAACAGAGGTGATACAATATCAAGTGTAATTGCATTAAAAAATGTTCAGATAAATGATATGTTTATCAACTCTGCAGATGAGTTGGTATTGGTTGGGGTTGGGTTTGAATCAAAAAATATCGACCAAATTAATTATAAATCTTTTTCTTATCCTGCGCTCAGGTTAAAAAAATACCTTACAATCCTTTCCACAAATCAGCTTTTTCATACAAAGGAGAACGAGTATTACTATACCCTGGGTATTACTCTAAACAATCTTCAAACTTACCCGGAACGCCTGGCTTTTAAAGCTACTAATTTAGATAATTTACCATTTCAACCTCGTTTTGTGTTCAAAGATCAATACGGTTTTCTTTGGCTTGGAGGTGGTCCTGAAACTGTGAGGATAAATTTGGATTCAAATAATCGCTCCTTTAAAACGTCTGCGGTACATTATAATGGTAGTTCAACCTGTATGGCCGATCTCACTGAAAACGTTTCGGTTATAGGCTTGAGATTTGGAGGCTTATTGATAGTAAGAAATGGGCAAGTAATTGATACCATCAACAAAGCGAAAGGGTTAATTGATAATTCTGTAAAAACTTTTTTGTTGAGAGAAAATCAATTGTGGGTAGCTACACCAGAAGGTATTTCTGTGGTCAGTTTTAGCTCGTATTCCCCATTGAAGTATAGAATAAAAAATATTGGAAGAAATATAGGCTTATATAACCTGATCATTAAACAACTCATTTCTTTTAAAGAGAACATCCTCATAGCGACAACCAGCGGTATATTAAAACTAGAAAACCCTGAATCTTTAATCAATACAAGTGATAGACCGATCCCACTTTACATAGAGAAAATAAAGTCTCTACATATTGATACTTCGAATATTAGAACACTTGCATTGCCTTATAAAGACAATAGTGTTACAATATCATTCACAGCAGTTTGTTTTAATTCTCCTAAAGAACTAAAATATCACTATCGTATAAAAAATGAAGATAGCACCTGGCGAAGTATAGAAAGTTCGGAGTTGATTTTAAATAATCTGGCTCCTGGAAAATACCAAATAGAATTAAGGGCTTCATTGACCGATGAGCAAAGATTTTCTGAGGTTGCCGGAGTTGACATTGTAATAGCTAAACCCTGGTGGCAAAATAACTGGTTGCGCTTTACAGGATTGCTTTTATTGATTGCTCTTATTCTGCTGGCAGCTCGGGGCAAGGTGATCAGTGTTAGAAAGGAAGAGCAGGAAAAACTTGCACAACAACAAAGGATGTCTGAGCTGGAGCAGACAGCACTTCGTGCACAGATGAATCCTCATTTGATTTTTAATTGCCTGACTTCAATACAACAATTAATAGTAAGTGGAAAAAATGAGGAAGCTAATGACTACCTGGTACAATTTGCAGCCCTTATCCGCAAAACGCTCGAATTCTCTTCTATTGGAAATATTACCCTCCGGGATGAGGTCAACTATTTGAAAGATTACCTCAGCCTGGAGCAGCTCAGACTTCCGGACAGGTTCACCTACCAGTTTCACATAAATCCTGAGTTAGATCAATTCACAACTAAGATTCCTCATATGATGCTACAACCTATCCTGGAAAACAGCATCAGGCATGGCATTAAACCACTGATAAATAAACCGGGTAAAATCGATATTGATATCATAAAAGAAGCGAATTGTATTAAAACTATAATCACTGATAATGGGGTTGGGCGTGAATTTTCTTATGCAGGAAAAAATTTGCTGTCAGATCATAAAAGCTTTGGTATAAATATTTTGGAAAAAAGGCTGGAAGGCCTTGAAGAATGTAATGGTATAAAAAGTAGTATTGAGGTAATAGATTTAAAAAATGATGAAGATAAACCAATTGGAACCCGTGTTATTCTTATCTTCCCTTATAAAAATTCGAAAGCATGATCACTGCTGTACACATAGAAGATGAACCACGTAATGTTCAATTGCTTCTGGATCTAATTGCAGCAAATTGTCCAGGGCAGATAGAAATGTTAGGGAATGCCGGGAGCTTACCGGAAGCTATTAAGCTAATCAAAGAAAAAAAACCTGAATTGGTTTTTCTTGATATTGAGATCAATGAAGGGAATGCTTTTGAACTGCTGGACCAAATTGATCCAATAAATTTCGAAGTGATATTTATTACAGCCTATAACGAATATGCAGTAAAAGCATTCCGGGTCAATGCCATAGATTACATATTAAAACCAATTTCTAAAACAGAATTGAAGGATAGTATTGAAAGAGCGGTATTAAAAGTGAATACCAGGAAACTGGTAGACAACAAGTCGTTGAAATCTGCGAGAATTCTTGCCGGTACAGAACTTCCCCGTTTAAGTATTTCTACCTCGGATGGCACTTCTTTCATTAATCCGGAAGAAATCATCAGGATAGAAGCTATGGGCAGCTACAGTAAACTTTACCTGAAGGGTGGTTCCACTATTGTGTCTACAAAAAACCTGAAATTTATAGAACAACATTTACCCGAAAACCTTTTTCTAAGGGTGCATCATTCATGGGTGATCAACCTGAATTTTCTAAAAAAGTATAACCAGGGAAAAAATGGGTGTATTTGTATGGCAGATGACAGCAACATACCTGTTTCTGTAAGAAAAAGAGGAAAGCTGCTGGATCAGATGTAAAGCTGTTTACAGGTTTTCGAAAACATTTACAGCCTTTGCAACAATATTTTTCCAATAAAAATTTTCATAGAATGTAGCAGGGATATTTTTTGAAGAGTCCATTAAAGCAGTTGCTTGTGCAAATGCTGTCCAGTCTCCATCTTTCACCTGTAACAATTTATTCCCCGTCATTGCAGCATCAATACCAATAGCACCACTAATTGTGCTTACTGCAGAGAGGTCATATGCCAGAGCCTCTACGAGTTTGGTCTTAATGCCACCCCCGGTCACAACGGCGTTTAAAAAAATATCTGCTCCTTTAAAATAAAGACTGATATCATCTACAAAACCGGTGAAAATGATATGGTCATTTTTAGTGTTTTGTATAAATATATCCGGCAATCCTTTTCCACAAATAATAATTTTATAATTTAAATTTTCCACGTTACGCAGGTTTGGCTCTATTTCATTTACAATAAATGCTACTGCTTCAAAATTTGGCTGATAGCTAAGGCTGCCATTAAAAAGAAATATTTTCTCCGAAGATTTTATACCATAAAGTTTCCTTAGTGTTTCAGCTGCTGTAGTTTTTTCATCAGTTCCGGGTGCTGCGGATAATTCTGTGCCATAAGTTATAGTACTGCATTTTTCTGGGTTCAGTTCATAGTTTTCTATGGCATAAAACTTATCCTCATCAGTAATGAAAAAGTTATGATCCATCTGCCGATGAATATGCTTTTCATAAGAACGTAATACTTTCCACCAGTTCTTTTTTAATGTTTTGAATCGCTCAGCTTCTATGTTATGAGATTGAAGTACAATTTTTATTCCTGCAAACTTTTTGAGCAATACGCCCAGCCAGCCAAAATAGGGGTGGTTGATCACCAAAACAGTTATACCTGTTTTTTTTATCAGTTTCTTTACCCTGAAATAAAGAAAAAGATTTGCATACCGCAGAAAGCTACTTCCAAGTATTGTATGAAAATGTTCCGCTGCAAAAGACGGTATTTCGTTCTCTTTTACACCAATAAATTCTACCGGTGCCTGCTCCCACAAATATTCATGAAAGTGGGCAATAAACTTCTTTCCACCACTGGTTGCGGGGTACACGGGGTAGGGTGCCAGTAAACCAACTTTCATCGGTTTAGCATATGTATTATTCCCTGATGGCATCCGAGGGTTTTTCTTCTTTTCTTTTTATTAATACAATGATGCAAAAAACTAAAAGTCCGATCAGCAACCAACCTGTAACCTGGCTAATCGTTTTACTGGTATAGAAAATTTGTGGTTCAAAACTGAAAACAATCTTGTGTTTTCCTGCAGGTACCACCATGCCACGAAGCACATAATTTACCCTAAAATAATCTGCAGGATTGCCATCTATTGTAACCTTCCAGTCTTTGTAATAAATTTCGCTGAACACTGCAAGGGCGGGTGCTGTCGTATTAGATTCATATTCTATCCTGTCATTGTCAAAACTAGTTTGCGTAATAGTTGCACTGCTGTCTGCAGGAACAAAATTGGTTACCAGGTTTTTATATTGCTCATCTACTATTGCAGTGTCTTTAGGATTAAAATTATTCATTGCAGTCATTTCTGCAACAGGTCCATTTACAAACTTCACCCCCTGCACTAACCAGGCATTCCCTAAGGCATCAGGGTTGGTAGCAGCTACCACTTCATTTCCCTGTTGCTGTAGCACATACTTTGTATTCAGCATATTCAGTACTGCAAGGTTCGGTTGGCCGCTTAGCTGATGCGCAGTAAGGTCATCATAAATACCAAGTTTTGCTGCGTGGTTTCCCCCAATTGATTTATGGTAATAAGAAGCTTTGCTGCTTTGGAAAGCATCTCCGCCCGCTGCCATGTCAAACACCCGGAAGTTTGGATCCTTATCTGCAAGAATTTGCCTGTCAGCATTTGTTAATGGGAACTCTTGTGCTTCATACA
>JBBQYS010000132.1:0-8658 GCA_038208485.1 Chitinophagales bacterium | reverse complement strand
GATACACCCGTATCTTCAAAAGCCTTTGCAGTACCTAAAACACTTTCCCGGCTGCTAAAATTAATGCCACTAAAATCAAAAATCAAACCGCCAATACGACGATTTCCTATTACATTTTTTAGCCATTCTCTGTGTGCTATTTCATGATCCCTAATGTCTGTCAGGTACTCCATTTCTTTGTCAGAAATTCCTGAATAGGGCGTGGCAATGACCTGGATATAGAAAGCAGCTTCCAACTGTTCAAGTGCATAGGCATAGTTGAGAATTCCAATGTCACCTGATCCGAGGTTTACTACTGCTTTAGGTCCATCCTGGCCTCCACCTTGTGAATTGACATTTGCACCTGAAGTTAAACCTGGTGTTTGGTCCATTTCTTTTGAACAGGATGTGGCCAATAAAATTCCTGCTGCCGATAAACCGGCATAATTCAAAAAGTTTCGTCTGGATACCTGGGAGGCATTTTGCCTTTCGGTTGATTCCTCCTCCGGGAATTTTGATACTTTTTTTTGCATAATAATCTTTTTTAAGTGTAAGAGATATAGTTAAAAATTAGAAATCATTTTGTATGCTTTAAGAGAATGACTAAATAACTTAATGTAGTCTCAATCCTTGGCTTTATGTAGTTTGTTTACTACAATTCCAATGCCACTTGAATTTGTGGAGGGCACACTATAAAAATTATATTTTTTTAACAATTTTATTATAAATGAGTAAAAATTTGGAGCATTGGGGAAGGTTATCCTCAATATATATTTGGCCCTCTTTTGTAGAAGAAAAATTGTATGATGTAGCGCTATAAGCTGGCTTGAGTTTATTTGGGTTTTCGGAATCCAAATAAAAACCATAGTCAAAGTAAGAAAAATCAGTAATTTAAACAGAGCGGAATTTTAACCATTCACAGTATTTCCTAGCGTTTTCATAAGCTCTAAAAACTAAATATCCCAAAACAAACATTGTCGGAATTGTGAAACTGAAAGTCGGTTCTTGATAAATAAATTGCAATTGCGGTGTCAAATTCAAAAGGCTCTTTAGAAAATTGATGCGTATTGATAAGTTTGCTTACTCTATGGCGCTTTCTTTAAAAGGAAAGTGGATACCTTTTAATTCTCCGGGAAATACTCCGAATTAAAACTCATATATCTCTCTTGTCCTATGTATTGAAAAATTTACTGGACCAAACTTTCCAGCTTTCAATTTTAAATGTTGTAGTAGGGAGATGTATTTATACAAAACTTAGTAATCAAAAAATTACCTGATCACCACATGCTTTATTATCCTGCTTCCCATCTTATCATTAATCAGTTTAATGATATTTTCTTTCTGGTAAAGCAGTTCATTTTTTAATGCAGCTACATTTGTAGTTACAAATAAGGTGTCTTTTACAATCTGGATTTTATCGGTGTATTTTGCAATGGTCTTGCCCATTATTTCTTCCCATACCTCTTCCACCTGCACGGATTGTATGCCGCTTTTCAGGCGGCTTCTATTCAGAAATTCTTGCATGGCTTCTGCCATAGATAAGGTGGACATGATGTAAAAATACTTATTTGTTAGTTGGAAATTTTCAGGATGGCTGCTTTATTTCTCACTCAGCTCTATCAGCTGAACCTCGATGCCTATTTTTTCAAATGCTTTCTCCAGTCTTTCTCCATGAGTATCTGTGATAAATACCTGTCCATCATTGTTCAGACAAACGATAGTAAGTAACTGAAGTATTCTTTTTTCATCTAGTTTTTCAAAAACATCGTCCAGCAAAAGAATAGGAGGGAAGTGTTTTACAGCTTTCAGGATTTCAAATGCCGCAAGCTTTAAAGCAAACAACAGGCTTTTTCTTTGTCCCTGGGAAGCCACATTTTTAAATACCTGGCCATTTAGTGTGAAGCCAAGATCATCACGGTGCACACCAGCGGTAGTTCTTTGTGCCGCCAGGTCTTTCTGTTTATTCTCCTTTAGTATTTGTTCAAATTTATTCCCTTCAAGTTTGCTTTGGTAGCCAATGCCTATAGCTTCTGCATTTTCTGCCAGTTCATGGTAAATATTTTGGACTGACTGGAGCATATCAGTCATTAATGCTTTTCTTTTTTCAAAGACATAAATACCAGGCTTTGCCAGTTGATCATTTAGGATATCCAGTAAAGTATCATCTATCTTTCCCTGCTCGGCAAATGTTTTCAACAGGCTGTTTCTCTGCAACAGTACTTTATTATATCGCATCAGTTGCCGCAGGTACTCTTCATCTGTCTGGCAGAGCAGGGAATCTATAAACTTCCGGCGATTCTCACTGCTGCCGGTGATCATATTAATATCATCCGGTGCTATCATTACAGCAGGGAAGGCACCAATATGTTGCGAGAGTTTATCATAGCTCACCTCATTTAGCTGAAATTCTTTCTTAGCATCAGACCTGTTGATGCACACCACTTTTTGTTGTTGGTCTAATTTATAAAAATCTCCTTCTAACCTGAAACCTTCTCGGCCAAAACTGGTATTAGCGTTGTCTTGGGTAGTAAAATAGCTTTTGGTGAAGCAACAATAATAGATCGCATCCAGCAGATTTGTTTTGCCGGCACCGTTCATGCCATGAATAGCAACAACTTTTTTGCTGAAATCAAAACTGGAAATATGATAATTTTTGTAATGGGTGAGCTTTAGGCTCCTGAGTTGCAACATCTGAACTGCAAGGTACGCAATCAGGAAAAAAAATCCATGAAAGGGTAGGTACTAACTAATGTAGTCTTTAATAATTTCTCCCTTATATTTGCACACCTAAAAAGTACTATTTTGGATAAGAAATTTTCTAAAGAAACCTACACATACTGGTATGAACTGATGCTTTTGCTGCGCAGGTTTGAAGAAAAAGCGGGTCAGCTGTACGGAATGCAGAAGATCCGTGGATTTTGTCACCTCTATATAGGCCAGGAAGCTGTAGCTGCCGGCTGTATGACTGCAACCAAGCCTGCAGATAAGTTCATTACTGCTTACAGAGACCATGGGTTAGCCCTAGCAAAAGGAATTTCTGCAGATGCATGCATGGCAGAATTGTACGGAAAAGCTACTGGTTGCAGCAAAGGAAAAGGTGGAAGTATGCACTTTTTTGGAGTAAAAGAAAATTTCTTTGGCGGTCATGGAATTGTGGGTGCACAAATAGGTACGGGTGCCGGTCTTGCTTTTGCAGAAAGATACAACGACACTGATAATGCTGTCCTTTGCTTTTTTGGAGATGGTGCTGCACGGCAGGGAATGTTGCATGAGACATTTAATATGGCTATGCTTTGGAATCTTCCTGTAGTATTCATTTGCGAGAACAACCATTATGCGATGGGAACTTCCGTAGCAAGAACAAGTAAAGTACTTGAAATCTACAAACTGGCAGATGCTTATGATATGCCGGCAGATACTGTTGACGGAATGAGCCCGGAGGATGTTCACAACGCAGTTGCCCGTGCCGTGAACCGTGCCCGTGAAAAAGGCGGACCTACACTTCTTGAGATCAAAACCTACAGATATAAAGGTCATAGCATGAGTGATCCTCAAAAATACCGGACCAAAGAAGAACTGGAAGAGTACAAAGAAAAAGATCCGATAGAGCATGTATTGAAAGTGTTGAAAGAAACTTATAATACACCTGATGAGGAAATAGAAAAAATAAAAGACAACGTAAAAAACGTAGTAGAGAACTGCGTGAAATTTGCTGAAGAAAGTCCATGGCCTTCTGATGATGAATTACTGAAAGACGTGTACATACAGGAAGATTATCCGTACATAATGGATTAATCTAATGACTAAAAGAAATTTAAAATAAACATTCACAAATACAATAATGGCTACAAAGAAAACAACCACCGAAGAAACGGTTGGTGCTACTAAAACTACTGCAACCGGTAATTCGGTTGTGAATGAGGGAAGACAAATCTGGATCAAATATGGTAAGATTATGACCATTGTTGGCGCAGTGATTGTTTTAGGTCTTGCCGGTTGGTTTGGATATGAAAAATTTGTACAAGAGCCGAAAGAGCTAAAAGCAAATGAATTAATTTTTCCTGCTGAGAATTTATTTGATCAAATGACCACAACTGGTTTTAATAAAGACAGTGTAAATATTGCATTGAATGGTGGCGACCTTGGCGGTAAAACTGTAACTGGGTTACTAAAAATCATCAACAACTATGGTGGAACAGAAGCCGGAAACCGTGCCACATATATGGCTGGAGCCAGCTACCTGAATATCGGCGAATATGCAAAAGCGATTAAATTCCTGAAGGATTTTAATGCAGGTGGTGCAGACCAGGTGAAGATAAAAGCCTATGAATTAATTGGCCATGCTTATGCTGAACAAAAAAATACAGCTGAGGCGCTAAACTACTTTAAAAAAGCAACTGAAGTAAATCCTAAAGATGAAGCATTTACTGCAGAAGCCTTATTGCTTGCTGGTAAATATGCTACAGCAACCAACAAACCAGAGGAAGCTAAAACACTGCTGAACAAATTAAAAAATGAATACCCTGCCAATCAAATGGTGATGAGCGGAGAGATAGATAAGCTTCTTGCTTCTATGGGTGAATTTGAATAATACAATTTGTCGCGGCGTATTCCTAAAATTAGATTGTGCATTTTAACCCAATACATTGAGTAAAGTACCCACAACATTAGAAGAACTTTCAGGCATCCGAATAAACCCGGATGCCTTTATTGTTATATTCAAAACCGAATGGAATGATGCCATCTGCCAGAAGCTCACGGATGGTTGTATTGAAGTATTGAATGAAGCAGGTGTAAAGTACAAGGTCATTACTGTTCCTGGTGCTGTGGAAATACCTTTCGCTGTAAATCAGTACTGGAAAACTTACAGCAATATTACAGCGACAAGGCCTTCAGCATTTATTTGTTTTGGTTGCGTGGTGCAGGGTGGTACACCACATTTCGAGTATGTATGTAACATGGTTTCACAGGGTATTACTTCATTGAATCTTACGCTACCTATACCTACAATTTTTGGCGTGCTTACAGTAAATAATATGCAGCAGGCAGAAGAAAGAGTAGGGGGTACAGAAGGCCACAAAGGAAGAGAAGCTGCAGCTGCAGCAATAAAAATGATTGGCTTATTTAATGAAGAATAGAAAGTAAAATTTATGAAATTTATTATAGGAGCTTTGTTTGCAATTGTCATTTTTAGTTGTACCTCCCAGGATAAATCTACTGAGCCTTCTGATACAACTATGTCTGCTGATAGCACAGATATTGTATTCACAGATAATAAAATTTTGGAAAACGTTTATGAGAACGTTGATAATACACATTATTGGATGGATACTTTATCTTCTTTTTCTTTTGTTAAAGAAACTGATCGCTACCTGGATTCCCTTACGAATCATAAACATGGTATAGCTTTCCTGGCAGACAGCACAGACCCATCCGAACTTATTTTTACCGCAGGCTATAATGGTCAGGAAAGATTTGAAACGTATTACCAGTTTTATGTAGAACCATCTACCAAAAAAATACTTGTATACGATGCTGTATCTGATAAAAAGCTGACTATAAAACAATATAAAGCACTGTTGAAAAAGTAATGGACGTACAAATTTTTATACCCTGTTTTGTCGATCAATTATTTCCGGAAACAGCTTTCAATATGGTGAAAGTGCTGGAGAAAGCTGGCTGTAACGTCAGCTACAACAGCAACCAGACCTGCTGTGGACAACCGGCTTTTAATGCAGGGTTTTTAGATGAATCCACGGCTGTAGCAAAAAAATTCAGAAAAGATTTTTCAGCAAATATTCCTGTGATTTCTCCAAGTGCAAGTTGTACGGGCTTTGCAAGAAATTATCAACCTCAATTA
This sequence comes from Chitinophagales bacterium, assembly GCA_038208485.1. Lineage (GTDB taxonomy): Bacteria > Bacteroidota > Bacteroidia > Chitinophagales > Chitinophagaceae > Ferruginibacter. The sequence goes on along the minus strand of JBBQYS010000132.1, from coordinate 2,819 downwards.
TTGGTTGGTGCAGAAATAACAGCAACCGTAGATGATCCTGAAAAAAATAAGTTTTATGAATTTTCGGAGTTTCTTACTGATGTTCTTCATAAAGAAAACTTTGGAGCTGAGTTCAATGCTACAATTACTTACCACGATAGTTGCGCAGCACTAAGAGAATGTAGGATCAAAGAAGGGCCACGAACCCTGCTAAATAATGTAAGGGGACTGGAAATTATTGAAATGAATGACAATGAAACATGTTGTGGTTTTGGGGGAACTTTTGCAGTAAAGTTTGCACCTATTTCTGCTGCTATGGCTGAACAGAAAATAGCCCATGCTATGGATACAGGAGCTGAATATATCATCTCTACAGACCTTAGCTGCCTGATGCAAATCCAATCGGTTTGTGATAAAAAGAAATTGCCGATAAAAACGATGCACCTCGCTGATGTGCTTGCCCAGGGTTGGTAAATAGAACAATATTATTTTATTAAAAAAGCCTTTCAGCATAAAACTGAAAGGCTTTTTTGGTATAGATTTATTTTAGAAAATTATCCTAGGAATGGAGTAATAATCGTAGTAACCTGGGCTTTTGTCAATGGCTCGTCAAAAGATTCAGAAGCTGTAGCAGCTGAATAGGTTTGACCACCTATAGATGTAGTTTGAACTCCAGCCTGCGTGGTAAGCTCTTCACCATTATAAGAACCCTGAACAAAAGCAGCAAAAGGATCTGCAATACCACTTTGGTTCAATGTGATCCATGGCTTAAGGGTAACACCTGCAGGGATTGCAGCATTAGCGTTTCCACCATTTGCTTCTGCATAAGCTCTACGCATTGTTCTGATGTGAGCAGCATGACGTGCTTCTACAGAGTGAATCTGCAGAGCAGCCTGAAGTGCGTCATTGTTATTGATCAACCTTGGCGCCTGACCTTTGTAAGCCCTTACACCGGTATCCTCAAAAGTTTGAGCAACGGCAAGGTTTACTACATAGTTCACAAATACGCTGTTGATTCCGCTAAGAGGGCCGGTTCCTGAACCGCCACCACCAGTAAAATCAAATGTTGGCTTTGCTATAGGCACACCACCAGCTGCAGTAATTGTGTTCCTTAAAAAGGTAACGTGTGCATTTTCATCAGCAGCAATTTTCTGATAAGCTGTTCTTGCTGCACCAGTTAAGGTAGTTGTTAACCCAGGGGCTGCGTTGGTTCTATTGTAAAATTCTGCTTCAAGGTATTCCAGTGTAAGTGCAAATTGCAATACATCTAAAACATCAGCTGGCGTTTGAGCATACGCTTTTTTAAACATACCTCCAAGAGCCAAAGGCAAAGCAGCAAGAGCTATTTTGCTACCCATGTTAGCAAAGCTCTTCATAGCGGATCTACGGGTGTCCAGTTTTTCATAAACCTCCGGATCTACTGTTTCTATTTCATTTATTATATTCTGTAAATTCATGATTTTGTAAGTTTTTAATGTGTTGATTTATGAAGTTGGTAATCCGCTTGCGTTTATCGGAGTTTTTACAAATGGTGCGATTGCAGCAAGAACTGCGCTTGGAGGCAATGCAGGATCCAGGCCATTAGAATCTGTCGTTCCGGCAAAGGAACCAGGACTCACCATATCTCTGATAGCAGCAGCGTGACGTGCTTCTACAGAAACAATTTTACCGGCAAGGGCCAGGAAATCGGTACTAACCAATAATTTTCCTGCACCATTATAAGCTGCTACACCTGTATCTTCAAATGTTTGTGCTGCTGATAGAATGCTTGATCTGCTGGAAAAATTAATAGAGCTGAAATCAACTTCAAGACCACCTATTGCTGAACTTCCAAGGGCTGCTTTAAAAAGCTCGCGGTGAATAACCTCGTGTTGCATTAAGTCATTAAAGTATGCAGTTTCCTGTGTACTTAAACCTGTACTTGTACTTTGAGTTACTCTGATGTAAAATGCTGCTTCTAATTGCTCCAGAGCATAAGCATAATTCAATACGCCTGTATCTCCTGTGCCAAGATTTACTCCATTATTTGGAATAGGATCATCATCATTACAAGAACTACCTATAGTTATTACTGCTGCAGAAGCACCAAGAAATTTCAACATGTTCCTCCTTTGCATGCCGTACTTACTGATGAATTCAGTCTCTTTTACGGGAGGAGAAGAAATAATTTGTTTCATGTGATATACGTTTTTAATTGTTTAAAATGGTTATTATTATACTTTATCATGACACTGAGCCAACCTCAGTTTGATGATTATATTACTTTAGTGGATGAAAGATTAGCTTCTCTTTCATCATCAACAGATCTAGTTTCTTTCGCATCTTTGAATTCTTTCATACCCTTGCCAAGACCCTTCATAAGTTCTGGTATTTTTTTACCTCCGAATAAAAGAAGCACTACCACAAGAATAAGAATGAGTTCTGTACCACCGGGCATTCCGAAAAGGATCGTAAAAAATGAAGTTGATAACATAAAATGAAGTTTTTATTTTTTTAACAGTTGATTGTTTGTTTTAGCTACGAGATTTAATTGTTCTCAGTTTTATATTTAATTTTGCTTAAAAAAAATGAATTACTGGCTGGTAAAATCTGAACCCATAAAATATAGTTGGGAACAATTTGATAAAGACAAGAAAACATTCTGGGATGGTATACGCAATTATGCTGCCCGAAATAATATGCAGGCAATGGCAAAAGGGGATAAGGCTTTCTTTTACCACAGCAATGAAGGGAAAGAAATTGTTGGTATAGCCAATGTAATTAAAACAGCCTACCAGGATCCTACAACCCTAGAGCCGGCGTGGGTTGTGGTTGATTTGAAAGTTGAAAAAAAGCTAAAA